>CAZCVS010000009.1:0-20055 GCA_964501845.1 uncultured Iamiaceae bacterium | reverse complement strand
TGGGGGATGGGCGGTTGGGGGTCCGGTGGGGTGGCGGCGCTACGATCGCCGCTGCCATGGGCCAGTCGATCGTCGTCAACGAGAAGCCATCCTCGAACCCCGGAGTCATCCGCTTCGAGACCAACCGGGCCTTCACGGGCATGGACCACGAGCGGTACCTCGCCGGGCAGGACATCTGGGGTGAGCGCCCGCCCGACGAGCTCGCCCGTCGCCTGCTCGCCCAGCCGTCGGTGGCCGGCGTGCAGATCAACGGGAACATGGTGACCGTCGACCTGGCCAAGGGGTACCAAGGCGACGGACTGCTCGAGATCATCGAGAACCTCTACCGCTTCTACCCCGACGCCCCCGAGGACGAAGCCGCCGATGCCCCGGCCGAGCTCGCCGAGCAAGACGCCGCCCCCGAGGCGCAGGCGGACCCCGAGCCGGCGGCGCCGGTCGAGGAGCCGGCCGCGGACGCGGACGACACCCCCGCCGAAGCCTGAGCGCCGTGCTGCGTCGCGCGCTGCTGGTCGCCACGGTCGCGGTCTCGGTGGGCCTGGGCGCCGTGCTGACCGCGTGCGGCAGCGACGGCGGCGGGTCCGAGGTGCCGCTCAGCGCGGCCGGTGAGCGGGGCAAGACCGTGGCCAAGGAGCAGGGCTGCGTCAACTGCCACACGCCCGACGGCAAGCGGGGGATCGGCCCCACCTGGGAGGGCCTGGCCGGGTCCACGGTGAAGCTCGACGACGGGACCGAGGTGGTCGCCGACGACGCCTACCTGCGCAACTCGATCCTGCAGCCCAAGAACCAGATCGTCGACGGCTACTCCGGCGGGATGCCGATCTACGACGGCGAGCTCACCGACGCCGAGCTCGACGATCTCATCGCCTACCTGCACGACCTGGCCCCCGAACCGGCGCCCGAAGGGTCCGGCAGCTGAGCCCTCAACCCGTTCGGTTGGGCCGGCGGGTGCTCCGTCAGAGCTCGTGCCACGACAGGACGCCGTTGCGGTAGGAGACCGTGGCCACGTGGAGGCGGCGACCGTTCGGGTTGCCCACCTTGCCGGTGTCCCAGGCGGCGTAGACCACGGCCATGCGGCCACCGCGGGTCTGGAACGCGTCGGCACCGCCGGGGCCCTGGAACGTGCTCCCACTGGCGCGGATCTTCGACGATGCCGGGCGGCGGCAGGGCCCGGTCGGGCCGTCGCACACCGCGTGGCCCACGGCGTAGCCATCGGTGTTCCAGCGGTTCCCGCTGTAGAAGAGGATCCACCTCCCGTCGAGGAAGACCATCGACGGGTTCTCGATGGTCTTCTGCTCCCACCCGTCCTCGGCCCGGAGCAGCTCCTTGGGGAACCCGTTGACGGCGCGCCCGTCCACGCTGAGGGCCTGGGTCCAGAGCCGGGCGTGGCCGCCGACGGTCTCGTCCTCGCTCTTCCAGGCGAGGTGGGCGAAGCCGAACTGGTCCAGGTACACATCGGGATCGATCGAGCCGCCGAGGTGGTCTTGGCAGACGAGGGGCACCGCTGAGTCGTCGAGGAAGGGCCCGCCCGGATCGGCGCTCACCGCGGTGCTGATGCACTGCTGGCCCGACACCCTCGATCGGGTCGCGTAGTAGAGGACGTAGCGGCCGCCGATGGGGTGGACGCTCGGCGCCCAGATCGGCCCCGGCTTCGCCCACCGGGGTCGGTTGGCCAGGGCACGGGTCCGAACCGACCAGGAGCGCAGGTCCTTCGATGACAGGACCTGGATCGCTCCACCCGGGCCTTCGGTCGCGTAGGCGTAGTAGGTGTCGCCGACCATCAGGACGCTCGGGTCGGCGAAGTCGTAGGGGTGGACGGCGCCCGTGTCGCCTTGGACCTGGGCCAGCGCGGCCTGGCACTGCGACCGGCCCTGATCGAGCACGCCGGTGGCCCCCAGTGCCGACTCGTGGCCGCCGGCGAGCTGGGCGATCGCCGCGTGGAGGGTGTCTCGGCACCCGAGCAGGACGTCGATCCGCTCCTGGCGGGCGTTGCGGTGGGCCCGGGCGGCCAGCAGATCCTCGGTGAGGGCATCGACCTTGGCGCGCAGGTGGGCGATGTCGGCCACGGCCAGGTCGATGGCCTCTGCAGTGGCGAGGTGGTCCGCGGCGGTGAGGTCCAGCCGGGCGATCAGGGCCTCCATCTCCGCGGCCTGGGCGTCGAGGTCGGCCTCCTCGTGCCGGGCCTCGACGGTGGCGGCGTCGGCGGCCTCCTTGCGGTCCTCGAGGTCGAGCAGCTGGCGGACGGCCACGGCCGTCGCGGCGAGGGCGACGATCACGACGAGACCCAGGAGGATGCGGCCCCGACGGGGGCGCACCGCGGGGGACCGGTCGCCGCGGCGACCCGGGCGCTTCACCCCTGCCCCGGTGCGTGGCTCGCCACGGTCTTGCACGGCTCGGACTGAGCGGCGCCGCTGTTGCCCCCGCGCACCCGGCCGAGGGAGCGGAGGAGGTCGAAGACGCAGGCCCCGGCTGCGGGCTGGACGCGGCTCTGCTCGGCGATCGCAGCGGCCACGGTCGCGTTCTGGCGGCGCAGGTCCTTGACGTTCCTCGCCGTCTGGCGCTGCACGTCGCCGAGCGCCGCCTCCTCGATGCCCTGGGCGGCCATGTCCGTCCGCGACTGGTCGAGCACGCCCTGGGCGCCGGCCTCGCCGATCTCGGCGAGCTCCATCCGGGCATCCACCGATGCCAGCCGGATCTGGGCGGATTCCTCGTCGGACTCCGCCTGTGCTCGGGCCGTCTCCGCCCGCTCGACCTGGTCTCGGACCTTGCTGACCTGGACCTGGAAGCCGATCGCCACCACGGCGAGCACGACCACGGCTGCGACCCCCAGCCGCCGCAGCCACCGCCACCCGGTCGTCGCTGCGGGGTCGGTGCTGGTGTCGTCGGTGGTCTCCGGGAGGTGGCCGCCGTCGACCGGCTCACCTTCGGGGTCGAGGCGCGCCAGGTCGATCACCGGCGCGTCGCTGTCCATCACCTGTCCTTCTGGCCGCCGCATCCCACCCATCATCGCGGGTGAGACGCTCGCGGCCCAGTGCGAGTTCCCTCGTCGGCCCATCGGGGCACCGGGTGGTCCATCCGATCGCGGTTGCCAGTATCGAACAGGTGTTCGATACTGGTGGGGTGGCCGTCCCTGCTCCTGATCCCGTCGTCCTTCGCCAGCTCGGGGAGCGGGTCCGTCCGCTCAGCGCTGCGGCCGAGCGCATCCTCCCGGTGCCGCCGGCGTTCGCGGGGTTGATCCCCCAGGGTGGGCTGGTGCGGGGGAGCACCGTGGTCACCAGCGGCAGCGCGGCCACCAGCTTGGCCCTCGCCCTCGCCGGACCGGCCACCGGCGCCGGCTCGTGGTGCGCGGTGGTGGGGGTGGCGCACCTGGGGCTGCTGGCCGCGGCGGAGCTGGGAGTGGCGCTGGAGCGGACGCTGCTCATCGCCGATCCCGGTCCCCAGGAGTGGGCGGGCACGGTGGCCGCGCTGCTGGACGCGGTCGAGGTGGTCCTGGTGCAGCCCACCGCGCCCATCACGCCCACGGTCCAGCGGCGGTTGGTGGCGCGGGCGCGCGACCGCGGGTCGGTCCTGGTGCAGGCGGGCGGCCGGGCGGAGGCCTGGGCGGCCCAGCCCGACCTCTCGGTCGTGGCGGGCGCCTCCCGGTGGGAGGGCGTGGGGGTCGGTCACGGCCGGCTCCGGGCCCGCCGGGTCGACGTCTCGGTCTCGGGTCGCCGCGCTGCGGTGCGGCCCCGTCGCGCGGAGCTGTGGCTTCCCGGTCCCGACGGGGAGGTCGCCGTCGCCGCCCCGACCCGTCCGGCCGTCGACACCGCGGATCCGCCCGCGCTCGCCGCCCCGGTGTGGCGCGACGCGGGATGACCGACGAGGCCGCGACCCGCACCCTGGTGGTCTGGTGCCCCGACTGGCCGGTGTTCGCCTCGGACCCGGGGCCGGCGGCGCCGGTCATCGTTGTCCGGGCCAACCGGGTGGTGGCCGCGTCGATGACCGCCCAGGCCGCGGGGGTCGAGGTCGGGCTGCGGCGCCGGACCGCCCAGCGCCGCTGCCCGTCGGTCGAGGTGGTCGAGCACGACCCGGGCCGAGACGCCCGGGCCTTCGAGCCGGTGGCATCGTCGCTCGATGCCGTCACCCCCGGCGTCGAGGTCACCCGGCCCGGCACCTTGGCCTTCGCCACCCGAGGGCCCTCCCGCTACTTCGGCGGCGACGAGCCGCTCGCCGAGCGGGTGGGGTGGATGGTGTCGGGCGCGCTGGGCGGGCGCTGGCCGGTCCGGGTGGGTGTGGCCGACGGCGCGTTCGCGGCGCTGCTGGCCGCGCAGCAGGCCCACCGCCGCGGCGGCACCGCTGTCGTGGTGCCGCCCGGCGAGGGGGCCGCGTTCTTGGCCCCGCACCCGGTGGGCACCCTGCTCGAGGGCATCGAGGTGCCCGACGTGGTCGACGTGTGGCGGCGCCTCGGGCTGCGGACGCTGGGTCAGGTGGCCGAGCTGCCCCGAAGCGATGTGGCTGCTCGCTTCGGCCACCCGGGGGTGGCGGCCCACCGCCTGGCGTCGGGTCTGGACCTCCTGCCCCTGGCGGTGCGCCACCCGGCTCCCGATCTCGCTGTGGCGCAGGACCTGGACCCGCCCATCGACCGGGTCGACCGGGCCGCGTTCGTGGCCAAGGTCCTGGCCGATCAGCTCCACGCCCGCCTCGCCGGCGACGGGCTGGCCTGCACCCAGGTGCTGGTGGAGGCCCGGACCGAGCACGGCGAGGTGCTGGCCCGGCAGTGGCGCCACGAGGGCGCGCTCACCGCCGGCGCCCTGGCCGACCGCGTCCGGTGGCAGCTCGACGGCTGGCTGTCCGGTGCGGCATCGACGCGCCCCACCGCGGGCGTGAGCCGCCTCACGCTGGTGCCGGTGGAGGTGGTGGCCGCCCGAGGCCGCCAGCTCGGGTTCTGGGGCGGCGAGACCCTCGTCGACGAGCGCATCTGGCGGGCGGTGGCCCGGCTCCAGGGGCAGTTGGGAGCCGAGGCCGTCACCGTGCCCGAGGTGCGGGGCGGACGGAGCCCGGCGGAGCGGGTGGTGCGGGTCCCCGTCGCCACGGTCGACCTCACCGAGGAGCGTCCGGCCACCCAGGTGGCCAGCATCACCGAGCCGTGGCCGGGGCAGGTCCCCGCTCCGGCGCCCGCCACCGTCCTCGCCGAGCCTGAGCCGGTGCTGGTGGCTGATGCCCGCGGCGAGCCCGTCACCGTCTCGGGCCGCACCGAGGTCTCGGCGCCGCTCGCCACCTTGACCCTCGCCGGTCGGGCACCGATGGGCCTCATGGCCTGGGCGGGGCCGTGGCCGTGCGACGAGCGGTGGTGGGACCCCGACCGCCACCGCCGCCGGGCCCGCTTCCAGGTCGTCGACCAGCAGGGAGGTGCCCACCTCCTCGCGGTGGAGGCCGGCCGTTGGTGGCGGGAGGCCACCTACGACTAGGGCAGGCGCAGTCCCCACAATTCGCACTGATGATGAAAATAGGAGGTGCGGGCGGATATAGGATGAGCGAGCTGTGCGGGCCGGGGGGCCCGCGCCGAAAGGGAACTGATCATGAGCGACGGCGACGCCGCAGACCTCACCGAGCTGGAGCCGACGCGCCCCAAGGGCTCGCTCAAGACCCGCTCGCTCGTGCTGGGCGGCGTGCTGATCGTCGTCGCCGGGGCCGCGCTGTTCAGCTGGCGGGAGGTCAAGCCCGTGGTCGATGCCCGCAAGTACTCATCGGTCACCTACGAGGTGCCGAAGGCGCCCAAGCTGACGCCGGCCGAGGGCGAGACCGTCTACCGCATCGACCCCACCAGGTCGTCGCTCACCTACGAGGTGCAGGAGCGCTTCGCCGGCAAGGAGACCACCTCAGCCACCGGCACCACCAGCGGCATCGCAGGCGACATCGCCGTCGACCCTTCGGATCTGGCCGCCACCCGCGTCGGCACCATGGTCGTCAACCTCGAGCAGCTCCACTCGGACAACAACCTGCGCGACGCCCGCCTCCGCCTCGACTACCTGGAGTCCCACGAGTTCCCGCTCGCCACCTTCGAGCCCGACGAGATCACGGGACTGAAGGGGAAGCTGGTCGAGGGCAAGGCGCAGGAGTTCTCGATGACCGGCGACCTCACGGTCAAGGAGATCACCAAGCCGGCCACGTTCGCGGGCACCGCGACGCTCGACGACGGCGCCCTGAAGGTGGCCGCCAGCGCCGACGCCAAGCTCTCGGACTACGGCGCCGGGCCCATCCGCATCGCCGGCATGGTCTCCACCTCCGACGACGCCGAGCTCACCCTGAAGCTCACGGCGTACGACCCCGCCGTTCGCACCATCCCCACCCGCATCTCCGGCCCCGACGCCAAGGAGCCCACCGGCGGCCCGTCGTTCGCCAAGACGGTGCAGCCCATCCTCGAGGCCAACTGCGTCTCGTGCCACAACACCGGCCAGATGGGCGCCCACGCCCTCACGATCGACACCGCGGGTGATGCCCGGGGCGTGTCCGACGGCCTCAAGACCGTCACCCAGCTCAAGCACATGCCGCCGTGGCGGGCGTCGGACGAGGGCGTGCCGCTCAAGCACAAGATGGCGCTGACCGACGCCGAGATCGCGGCCATCGCCCGATGGTCTGACGCCGGCGGGGCGCTCGACGTGTCGGAGGATGCGCTCATCAAGCCCAAGCCGGTCGATGCCGGCCCGCAGCCCCGCAAGGACATCGTCCTCGACCGTCCCGCCTATACGGGCAGCATGGACAACACGAACGACTACCGGTGCTTCGTGCTCGACCCGAAGCTCACCAAGCCGACCTACCTCACCGGCTACACGTTCCTCGCTGACCAGGTCGAGCAGCTCCACCACGCCCAGGTGTTCCACATCAGCGCCGAGCAGGTGGCCTCTTCGGAGGCGGTCGACGGCAAGGACGGCCAGCCGGGCTGGGGCTGCTACGCCGGGCCGCAGCTGGCGGGCAAGCGCCCCGACAAGGTCCCCGGCCGGGCCCCCAAGCGCGATGCCGGCTTCAGCGGCCAATCCAACCTCGTGGCCGGTTGGGTGCCGGGCCAGGGCCCCTCCGACTTCGGCGACACCGGCATCTTGATGGAGCCGGGTGACGCCCTCGTGCTCCAGATCCACTACCACTTCGGCACCACGCCGACGCCCGACGGCTCGACCCTCGCCCTCCAGGTGGAGGACGGGACGAAGGATCTGAAGGCCATCCGGATCATCAACCCGCTCGGCCCCGTCGAGATCCCCTGCGCCCCCGCGGACCGAGACGCCCCGCTGTGCGACCGCGATGCCGCCCTCGCCGACAACGTGAGGCTCTACGGCCCGTCGGGCGCGTCGAACGAGGCCGGGCTGTTGATGCTCTGCGGCAAGACGCCCGAGGGTCTCACCGAGGACTTCGACGGCCAGGTGGCATCGTCGAGCTGCGACCTCAAGGTGCCCGAGGACGGCACCATCACCGCCGTGCACGGCCACATGCACACCCTCGGCAAGACCTTCCGCCTGACGCTCGACGCCGACACCGACGACGAGCAGGTGCTGCTCGACATCCCGGAGTGGAGCTTCGACTGGCAGATGAACTACGAGCTGGAGGAGCCCCTCCGCGTCAAGGCGGGCCAGCCGCTGCGGATGGAGTGCTCGTGGGACCGTGGCGCCGATCCGCTGCGACCCCCCAAGTACATCGTGTTCGCCGAGGGCACCGAGGACGAGATGTGCTTCGCCACGTACGCCCTCATCCCCGACGACCAGGGTTGACCAGCCTCGACCGGTCCCCGCGGGGGAGCCGATCCGCGGCGAGACTGCACGGGTGCCCGCACCGGAGACTGCCGACGACGAGCTGATCGCCGTCACCGAGCGGTGGTTCCTCGACCGCGGCATCCCGCACTTCATCGAGGACTACCGGGCCACCGACGACGTCTTCACCCGTGCCCTGCCGGTGCTGACCGTGGTCTTCCTGATCGAGCTGCTGGGCGCGGCCAACCTCGAGTGGGCGTGGTGGATCAACCTCGGTGCCCTCGTGGCGGGCGTCGCGGTTGCTGTCGGGCTCTGGGCCGTGGTCAACGCCCTCCGGGGCCGTCGGTGGTCGCAACTGCCCGACACGGTCGGCCCCGTCGAGCTGGCCGCGTTCGTGCTGATCCCGGCGGTGCTCCCGCTCATCGGCGGGCAGGTCCTCTCCGCCGTGGTCACCGCGGTGGTGAACCTCGTGCTGCTCGGGCTCATCTACCTCGTGTTGAGCTACGGCCTGGTGCCGATGACGCGCTGGGCGTTCGTGCAGACCACCAAGCAGCTCGGCGCGGTCGCCGGCTTGTTCGGCCGGGCGCTCCCGCTGCTGCTCCTCTTCACCGTCGCCCTGTTCATCAACACCGAGGTGTGGCAGGTGGCGGCCTCGCTCGACGGGCTCCTCTACTGGACCACCGTCGGCTTCTTCGTGCTGGCCGGGACCCTGTTCCTGGTGCTGCGCCTGCCGGGGGAGCTGGCCCGGCTGCGGGACCAGCTGACGGGCGGCGCGCTGGTCGAGTCGTGCGCCTGCACCCCCATGGAGGCGGCGGCGGCCGAGCTGGAGGCCGAAGGCGCGGTCGAGCCGGTCCCGCTGGGCAAGCGGCAGCAGGGCAACGTGCTGCTCGTCCTCTTCTTCAGCCAGGCCGTCCAGGTGCTGCTGGTGACGGTGGCGATCTCGGTGTTCTTCTTCGTGTTCGGCCTCGTCGCCATCCGCCCCGAGGTGATCTCGGCCTGGCTCGGCGACATCGGCCACGACACGCTGGCCACGTGGGAGCTCTTCGGGCGGGAGATGGAGCTGACCCGGGCCCTCATCCACGTCGCCGGGTTCCTCGGGGCCCTGTCGGGCTTCTACTTCACGGTGTACGTGATCACCGACGCGACGTACCGCGAGGAGTTCTTCACCGAGATCGTCGCCGACGTGCGCCAGTCGCTCGCCGTGCGCAACGTGTACCTGGCGCTGCTCCGCCGAGACGGTCGCTGAGCGCTACGCGCTGACCAGCTCGGCGGCGGCCGCCTCTTCGTCGCGCTTGGAGGTGAAGCGGCGGCCGACGCGGGCGATGCGCTCCATGCGCTTCACCAGCTTCCGGCGGGCCTCCTCCGCTTCGGGCGTGAGCCCTTCGAGGTGCTCGACGTCCCAGTGGCGCAGGATCACCGGCACCAGCACGGAGTCGTGGTGGACGGTGAAGTCGTAGATGCCGGCGCGGGCGATGGCGTGGGCGTGGGATTCGAAGTCGGGGATGCCGGTGCCGGGCATCTCGAACTCCCGCACCTGACGTTCCATGGCGATGACCATGCCCGAGGGGTCGAGCTCCAGGGCGGCGGTGCCGAGGTCTCGGTAGAAGAGGTGGTGGCGGTTCTCATCCGCGGCCACCCGCTTCATGACCTCGTAGCCCGCCTTGTCGGTGAGCAGCTTGCCGGTGTTGTGGTGGGCGATGCGGGTGGCCAGCTCCTGGAGCGTGACGTAGACGATGCCGTCGGCGACGAGGTCGACGACCGGGACCTCGCCCCCCTCGACCTGGTGCATGCGGGCCCGCTCGAGCGCTACCGGATCGAGCATCCGGGTGACGGTGAGGTAGTCGCGCAGCACGATCGAGTGCCGGCCCTCCTCGGCCGTCCACCGGCGGACCCAGGTGCCCCACGCGCTGTCGGCGCCGAAGAGCGTCTCGATGGTGCGGAAGTAGTAGGGGAGGTTGTCCTCGGTGAGGAGGTTCACGAACAGGCTCGACCGCACGGCGGGGTCCATCGGGGCCTCGTCGGTGGTCCAGACCTCGCCGGGCTCGAAGTCGCGGCCGCGGCTCCACGGCACCAGCTCGTGGGGGAACCACTCCTTGGCCGAGGCGAGGTGCTTGTTCAGCAGCTGGTCGGCCACTGGCTCGAGCTCGTTCAACAGGGCGGTCTGATCCATGAAGCCAGCCTACCTACCGGTAGGTAGGCTGGCGAGCCGTCGTGCTGTGACGTGCGTCGGGCCCGACCGGACGGCCGTCCCATGCCAGACTCCCGACATGAACCAGGGGGAACCGGGACGTGAACGATGGGTGCTGCCCCAGGTCGGCAGGCGCCGGTTCCTGATCGGCGCGGCGGCCGCCACCTCGGTGGTCCTGGTGGGCTGCGGGTCCAGCGACTCCGACGGTGGCGGGGACGGCGGGTCGACCACGGCGGTGCCCGCCCAGGCGGTCGACCTCGTCGACGCCGGCGACTGGAGCGACGGGCCGGTCTTCACGCTGGGCGTGGCCTCGGGCGATCCCACGCCCACGTCGGTCATCCTCTGGACCCGCCTCGCCCTCGACCCCACGGCCGACGACGGCGCCGGGGGTCTCCCCGACGGCGACGTGGAGGTCGCGTGGGACCTCGCCGCCGACGCCGGCTTCACGAAGGTCCTGGCTTCGGAGCTGGTCTCCGCCCAGGCCGCTCACGGCCACTCGGTCCACGTCGACGCCCAGGGCCTCGAGCCCGGGGCGAGGTACTGGTACCGGTTCCGCGTCGGCGACCAGACCAGCCCGGTCGGCCAGACGGCGACGCTGCCCGACGGCTCACCCGACTCGTTCGTGCTCGCCGTCGTGAACTGCCAGATGTACGAGGGCGGCGCGTACGGCGCCTACCGCAACCTCCTCGACGAGGCCGTCGACCTCGTCATCCACCTCGGCGACTACATCTACGAGTACCCCGGTGGGGAGGGGGAGGGTCGCCACTCGCTCCCGAACCGGATGCTGAGGACGGTTGGGGACTACCGGCTGCGCTACGCCTCCTACAAGCTCGACCCCGACCTCCAGGCCGCCCACGCCCGGTACCCGTTCGTGGCCACCTGGGACGACCACGAGGTCGTCAACAACTACATGGGCGACACCGTCCCAGGCGACGCCACCGCCGCCGAGGTCGAGGAGCGCAAGACCGCGGCGTACCAGGCCTGGTGGGAGAACATGCCGGTGCGGCTCGACGCGCCCGATGGCCCCGACCTGGCCGTGTACCGGGACTTCGCCGTCGGCGACCTGGCCCGGCTGTACCTGCTCGACGAGCGTCAGGACTCCGACGAACCGCCGTGCCGCGACTCGTCGACCGCCGGCCTCGACTACGGCAACTGCGACGAGGTCGAGACCGAGGGCGCGGACCGGACCCGTCTCGGCGCCGACCAGGAGGCGTGGCTCGAGGGCGCGCTCGCCGACAGCACGGCGCGGTGGAACCTGCTCGGCAACCCGGTGGTCCTGGCCGGCATCGACGCCGGCCAGGAGAAGCCGGCGTTCTACCTGGACACCTGGGACGGTTACCCGGAGGCCCGCAAGCGCCTGATCGCCCAGCTGGCCGAGGTCGACAACCCGGTCGTGCTCACCGGCGACTACCACGCCGGCATGGTGCTCGACGTGCACGAGGTGCCCTTCGCCCAGGACACGCCCGTCGTTGCTCCGGAGTTCATGGCTCCGCCCATCTCGTCCGCGCTGTTCGACGCCGACGTCACCGCGCGCACGCCGCAGTTGCGCCAGCAGATCAACGAGTACGGCTACCTGGTGGTCGCCGTCACCCCTGATGAGCTGACCGCCACGTTCCGCGCTGTCGACGACGTCGCCGACCCGGAGACCGACATCACCACCGCTGCCACCTGGAAGGTTGCCGCCGGCAACCCCGTCGCCACCAAGACCTGACCCGAAGGAGTCAGGCGGGGGTGGAGTCGGGAGCGGCGAGGGCCTTGCGGTCGTTGAGGACCCAGGCGCTGGCGGCGGCGACGCCAGCCACGGTCAGGACCGAGGGCCAGGCACCGATCTTCTTGGCCAGCGGGTGCGAGAGGCCGAAGCCGCCGTAGAAGATGCCCGACAGCACGGTGGTGGTGACCGGGCCGCTGGTCTTCATCCACTCGGTCTTGGCGATGACCCCGCCGACCCCGAGCACGGCCGCGCCGAGCTTGCGGTTCTTCGTGGTCCGGGCGACGTAGTAGCCCCCGATGAGCGAGCCGGCGACGATGGGTGCGGTGGGGATGGACATGGCGCCGAACCTACCAACCCCCAACTCCCAACCCGCTCCGGACCTCGTAGGCGAGAGCACCCGTTTCGGAGCTGTGAGCTACGAAGTTCGTGACGGACCTGCGACGCGGGTGCGCCAGTCCTCGAGGAGGTCGGTGAGGGTCTGGGCGATGGGGATCTCGGGCTTCCAACCGGTGGTCTGGTGCAGGCGGTCGTAGCTGCCGCGCAGGACGGGGACCTCGACGGGGCGGAGCAGGTCCGGGTCGGTCTCGAAGCGCAGCGGGATGCGGGCTTGGGCGAGGAGCTGGTCTGCCAGGTCCTGTACGGCGAGATCGACACCGGAGCAGACGTTGTAGACCTCGCCCGGCTCCCCGTGCTCCATGAGCAGGCGGTAGGCCCGCACGACGTCGCGGACATCGGTGAAGTCCCGTCGGGCGGAGAGGTCCCCGATGGGCAGCACCGCCTCCTCGCCGAGGAGTTCGGCCCGGGCGATGCGCGAGGCGATGGCCGGGGCCACGAACTTGTCGGTCTGGCCGGGGCCGAGGTGGTTGAACGCCCGCACCCGCAGCACGGGGAGCCCGTTGCCCAGCCAGGCCTGGAGGCCGAGGTAGTCGGCCGCGACCTTGGACGCTGCGTAGGGGCTGGCGGGACGCAGCGGCGAGTCCTCGGTGAGGGGCAGCTCGGACGGATCGACCTTGCCGTAGACGTCGGCGCTCGACACCGCGAGCACTCGTTCGACGCCGGCCTCCGCCGCTGCGCTCAACACGTTGAGGGTGCCCTCGGCGTTCACCCGGAACGCCTCCACGGGGGCCTTCCAGGAGCCGCCCACATCGGCCCAGCCGGCCAGGTGGTAGATCGCCTGGGGCTGCACCTCGGCGATGAGGCGGCGGATGGCTTCGGCATCGGTGATGTCGACGCCGTCGGGGACCCGGTCGACGCCCACGACGTCGTCGCCGCTGGCCTCCAGGTGGGCCGTGAGGTGGCCGCCGACGAAGCCCGATGCGCCCGTGATCAGGACCTTCGCTGGACACATGGACTGCGAGTCTAGGCAGGCCCACCAACTACCCTTTCCCCGATGCGTGTACGAGGTGCTGACCGTGGGCTGTGACGTCTCCGTGCTCATGCCGGCCTACAACGAGGCCGAGAACCTGGTGGAGGTGATCCCGGCCACGGCTGCCGCGCTCGATGCGCTGGGCCGCTCCTGGGAGATCCTCATCGTCGACGACGGGTCCACCGACGGCACCCGATCGGTCATGGCCGGCCTGCGCAGCGCCAACGTCCGCTACATCCGCCTGCGTCGCAACTCGGGCAAGTCCGCCGCGCTCGAGGTGGGGCTCAACCACGTCGAGGGCGAGCACGTCGTGCTCATGGACGCCGACGGCCAAGACGACCCCGATGAGCTGCCCAAGATGTTCGCCAAGCTCGCGGAGGGCTACGACCTCGTCACCGGCCGCCGGGAGGTCCGCAACGACCGCTTCATCAAGCGCAACACGTCGAAGGTCTACAACGGCGCCACGTCGATGGTCACCGGCGTCAAGATGAAGGACTTCAACTCCGGCTACAAGCTCATGACCCGCGAGCTGTCCGACAGCCTGGAGATGTACGGCGAGCTCCACCGGTACATCCCGGTCCTCGCCGTCTGGAACGGCTTCAAGGTCACCGAGGTCACCGTCGAGCACCACGAGCGCCTCCACGGCACCTCGAAGTTCGGCCCCGCCCGGTTCTGGCGGGGCTTCCTCGACCTGGTGACGGTGAAGTTCCTCACCACCTACACCGCCCGGCCCTTCCACCTCTTCGGCGGCATCGGCTTCGGCATCGGCTTTGGCGGTGCGGCGATCCTGCTCTGGATGTTCATCTCCAAGCTGATGGGCCACGAGATCGGTACGCGCCCGGCCCTCCAGCTCGGCGTGCTCCTGATCGTGGTGGCCGTGCAGATGATCTCGCTCGGCCTGCTGGGCGAGTTGATGGTCAACCTGCGTCGGCGCGACCACCTGGACTCCTCCGCCGAAGGCGACCTCCGATGACCGCGCCCGCCTCCGAGCGCCCCAAGTCGATCGGCCTGGCCCCCGGCCTCGACGATGCGGCTGCCGGCCAGGATGCGGCCAAGTACGGCACCTCCAACCCGGTGGTGCAGAAGTTGCTCGCCCGGTGGATGGAGACCATGCACACCGTGCTGGGTGACACGTCGGGCGTCGTCGTCGACATTGGCATCGGCGAGGGCTTCGCCCTCGAGCGCATGTTCCCGGAGAACACGCCGGCCATCGGGCTCGAGTACCGCCACGACAAGGCGCTCGTCGCCTCGCAGAAGCTTTCCGAGGTCTCGGTGGTGCGCGGCGATGCCGGAGTGCTGCCGTTCCCGGACCGCTCGGCCGACCTGGTCACGTCCATCGAGGTGCTCGAGCACCTGCCCGGTTACGAGCAGGCCGTCGCCGAGATGGCCCGCATCTGCGGCGGCCGCCTCGTGGTGTCGGTCCCCTGGGAGCCGTGGTTCCGCCTTGGCAACCTGGGCCGGGGCAAGAACGTGAAGCGCTGGGGCAATGACCCCGAGCACGTCAACTTCTTCAACCCCCGCAAGCTCAAGGCCGCCCTCGGGCTCCACTTCGACGAGGTGAAGGTCACCAAGGCCTTCCCCTGGATCATCGCCGAGGCCACCAACCCCCGCTGATCTCTGGTGCCGCTGTCGATCAGGGCGTGTGGCGGACGACAGCGATCGCCCGATCCGCGAGCGCGGCCTCGAGCCGGGGATAGTCGGCCGAGAGGTGGACCTCGCTGCCGAGCTCCTCAGCGGCTGCCAGCACCTCGGCCCCGAGCATGTTCAGCTTGAGGGACTGCCGGGTCTGCCCGATCCGGGGTGCGAGGTGGCGGAGGCTGACCAGGCCGATCACGGGCGGGAGCTCGATGACCGCGCGGACCGCCCGCTTGCGGATCTCCTCCGGGTGCTCGGCGAACGGCCGCGACAGCGTGCCGTATCGGTGATCGGCCCGGAACACGGCCTGGCAGAGGCGGACGTACCAGTGGCCGGTGGTGAACAGGTCCCGACCGGCGAGGTCGGCGGGCGTTACGCCACGGAGCACCGCTCCCAGCAGGTGGTCATCGACGAGCGCGACGCTCACTGGTTGGCGAGGTCCGGGTCGCCGAAGCCGGCGCTCGCTGCCGCCCAGTCGTCTGGGGTGATCGCTCCAAACACCTCCGCTCGGAGTTCACTGATCGCACCCGGAACGAGCAGGACGCAGTCTCCGAGATCCAAGAACCCGACGACGCCGCCGTCGGCGAGACCCCACCGGTGGCGAGCGGATGCCGGCAGGCTCATCTGGCCTCGAGGGGAGACTCGGAGGTCACCGTTCGTGCTCATGCCTGACTAGGATAGCGGATCCACACCGCAGATGCTGCTCCTGCTTTGTAGCATCTGGCGCGGCGCTTCATGGGGTGAGGATGGGCCCCACTCCCATGAAGCGCGACGGGATCCGCCTGAGGTTCTCGACGGCGGCGACAGACGAAACGTTCCCGCTGACCTGGAGAAATCCGTCCGAACCGGCCCCCGGTGATCAGGTGGCGGGGCGATCGCCTGGGTCGTCGGTGACCTCGTCGAGACGGGCGTCGGCGGTCTCGGCGGCCTTCACCGATGCCTTCTGGAGGTCGATGAGCTGCTCGCGGAGGGGGTCGACCTCCCAGGCGATGACCCGGCGGATGAGCCGCTTCACGGTGCTGACGCCGGGGCGGGCGGACGTGGCGGGGGGCGGCGGCACGGCCCGCAGGCGGCGCAGCGGGGTGGCGACGTGTTCGGGTACGCCGCCCGAGCTCGGCCGCAGGGTGGCCCCGGTTGCCGAGGCCGTGCCGCGGACCTTGATGCCGCGCTGGGCCGCGGCGCGCCGGTGCACCTGGGCCTGGACGGCCTCCCGGTCGACCGGACCGTCGAACTCCCAGGTGCTGACCGGAGCGGAGGTCGTGGATGCGTCGGCGCCCACGGCGGCCGCCAGGGCGTGGGCCAGGCCGGCGTTGTCGTCGACGACGACGTTGGCGGCGTGCTCGCCGATCTGGTCAGCCAGGCCGCCGACGCGGGTGGCGATGACCGGCCGGTCGTAGAGGCGGGCCCGCTCGGCGACGGAGGACGACCAGATGTGGCGGTAGGGGAGCACGACCGTGTCGGCGGCGACGATCCAGCGGTCGAACGCCTCGTCGCTGACGAACCCGAGGTGGAGGTGGAGCCCCGGGACCTGTGCTTCCAGCGCCTCGAGCTCGCGCTGGTGGTCGACGGCCGAGGGATCGTCGACGCGCACCGAGCCGACGATGTGCAGCGACGCGCCTTCGTCGGCCAGGCCCCGGAACGCGGTGGCGGCCCGGTCGAAGCCCTTGTGGGGCTGGATGAACCCGATGCACACGAACACGTGGCCCTCGGCGGGCAGCCCGAGCGAGGCGCGGGCGGCCGCCCGGTCGTCGGGGACCCGCCGGGTGAAGTCCTCGCCGTGGTCCACCAGGCGGACCCGGTCGGCGGGTACGCCGAACTGGTCGATCATCATGCGCTCGTGCTCGGGGACGTGCACCGTGATCTCTGCGGCGGCCTTGAACACCGCCCGGGTGGCGCGGGCCGCCTGCTCGAACACCTGGGTGGCCACGAAGCCGCTGCGGCTCGATGCCTCGACCTGCTCGGTGGCCGAGGCCCAGCGCCGGTCGACCTCGTGCAGCCGGATCTCGACGGGCGGGCCGCTCTTGAACGCGGACGCGAGCGCCGTGCCGGTGCTGATGCGCGACGTGGGCGTCGACGGATCGGCGTAGAAGACGTCGGGGTGGAAGTGGACGATGACCCGGTCGAAGCCGGCCATGAGCTTGCGGAGGGCCTTGGCGCCCTTGGGCCCCTCGAGCGGGAGGTGGTGGTGGGCGGCCGAGGGCCACGGGGAGCACACCTCGACGTCGTGGCCCTGGCGCCGCAGCGCCCGGACCTGCTGCACGGCGTAGGCGCCGATGCCGTCGCGGACCGGCGGGTACGGCGTGACCACGAGGATCCGCTGGGGGCGGGCCGCGGCCGTCACGGCATGGCCTCGAGGCTGGCTTCCATGCGGTCGAGGGTGGCCGGCCAGGTGTAGTGGTCGAGCACGTACTGACGTCCCGGGACGGCGAGGGCGGCGGCTTCGGTGGGGGCCTCGGCGACGAACCGCAGGCACTGCTCCAGCTCGGTGGTGTCGTCGTAGGTGAGCCCGGCGCCGCTGCGGTCGCAGTGCCACGACACGACGGCGCTGGCGGCATTGGCGATGACGGGGGTGCCGGCGAGCCACGCCTCCATGACCGTGCGGGAGAACGACTCCATCGCGGACGGCTGGAGGTAAGCGCTGGCCGCGGCGAAGGCGTCGTCCTTGTCCCGGTCGGTGAGCAGGCCGAGGTCGACGATGCGGTCGGCCACGTCCGGCGGCACGTGCACCTCGCCGACCCCGAAGGTGACCAGCGTGAGGTCCAGGTCCTCCTTGCGGACGGCGGCCACGAACCCGTCGAGCAGCGCGTCCCAGTTCTTGGCGCCCTCGCGCCGGCCCGCGTAGAGGACGAAGCGGCGGTCGCCCAGGCCGTGGCGACTGCGGAAGCCCTCGGGGTCGTAGGCCTCGGGGACCGGGATCCCCTCGCCGATGACCTCCGCCGGCGCGTGGGCGGGCCAGATCTCATCGAGGAGCTCGGCCTCGGGGTCGGTGTTGAGCCAGAGCTTGGCCACCCCGGTGACGAGCGGCTCGAACAGCTCGAAGCGGGCTTCGGGCTCGTCGTGCAGGCAGGGCCGGACGATGGTGCGCTCGGGTGCCACCAGGCCGCCCGCGAACGACGTCCAGAACAGGTACGGCGACACGACGATCGCCCGGTACTGCTCCGCGGTGTCGAGGATCTCGTGGAAGAGGTCGGGCACCCGGAGGCCGTCGTTCATCCACGCCTCCTGCTGGGCCAGCGTGGGTGCCTCTCCCAGCGCCATGGTGCGCACGAGGTCGGCGCGGGCGGCGCCGGAGGTGTCATCGACCACGGCGAAGCGCTTCACCGTGACCCCGGCGTCGTCGGTGGTGGCGGCGGGGTAGTGGTTGGCCCAGGTGTGGTGGTCCCGGGCGCAGGTGGTGAGGACATCGACCTCCCACCCCCGAGCGGTCAGGCCGTGCGCGATCTCGCGGAGCACCAGCTCGGCGCCACCGACCACATCGGGTCCGTATCGGGGTGGCACCAGGGCGATGCGACGGTCACTCACGAACGGACCACGGTAGTGGTCGCCGTGGCGCGGCTGGGCGACGGGGTGGCGGCGATCAGGCCCGCTCGGGGTCGCGGGCGATGGCGGCCAGCAGCAGGGCCAGCCCGACGACCGCCACCGCCAGCGCGGCGCCACGGATCAGCTCGTTCCCGTAGGCCGTGACCAGCTCGCTTCCCGGGGGCCCGTTGGGGTTGTCGGCCAGCCACCGGGCCGAGGCGCGGGTCTGAGCGAACGACACCGCGGCGAGCCCGGCGACGAGGGCGAGACCCAGCCACCGCGTGCCGAACCGCACCGCGGTCAGCGCGATCGCCGTGGCCACCACGGGCAGCATGGGCAGCAGGTAGCGAGGGTGCGGAGCGCCGCCGCCGGAGCGGTGCTGGGCGGTGAGCAGGACGGGCAGGAACGACACGACCGCCACGGCCGCCCACGCCGTCCCCGGGAGCGGGGCGGGCGAGGGGAAGCGACCGATCGGCGTGGCCGCCCCATCGCGGTTGCGCAGGGCGGACCACACGACCAGCGCGGCGGCGCCCACGACACCGGCGACGGTGACCCACAGGGCGATGACGTACCAGCTCCGGGGGTCGCCGGGCAGCGGCGCTTCGAGCCGGCGGGTCCAGATCGTCCGGATGGCGGACTCCCACACCCCCCGCACGGCGAGCGAGGACCACAGGGTCCCGTTCGGCTCCCGGAGGAACTTCTCGAACAGGGCGTCAGAACCGGTGGGGTCGCCGTAGCGGACGAGGTTGAGGACGTAGAACCAGGCGGCACCGAGGGCGGAGGGCCCCGCCAACCAGGCGAGCGACCACCCCAGGGGGGCCGACCGCCGCCACCAGACCACGGCGAAGCCGAGCACGGCGGCGGCGACGGCGATCACCAGCGCCATGGGCCGGGAGAGGGCGGCGATGAGGCACCACACCCCGAGCCAGCGGATGGCTGCCTGGCTGGTGACCGAGGGCGGGCGGGCACCGGCGACGCGCGCCAGGCCGAGCAGCACACCGGTGGTGGCGAGGATCGAGACCCCGTCGTTGAAGCCGAGGGCCGAGACGAACCCGAGGTGCGGGGCGGCCGCCACCAACCCGGCGGCGACCAGACCGACCGTGCGATCACCGCCGCTCAGGTCCCGACCGAGCAGGTAGACGAGGGCGACCGCCGCGGCCACGGCGGCGATGTTCACCAGCCGCAGCCCGAGGAGGGGACCCCCGGGCAGGCCGAGCGCCCGGGTGGCGGCCGCGGGTCCGGCCGCGACGACGTACGTGAGCGGCGGGTTGTTCGCCACCCACACGTCGCGGCGGCGCATCGGCTCGTTGACGAGGCGGGTGCGCAGGGCGGGTCCGGCCGACGCCTGGTCGATCGGGGTGTCGATCGACGGCAGCTGGCCCTCCTGGATCGCGAGGACGTAGCCCACGTGGGCCTGCTCGTCGATGAAGCGGTACGGCGGCGTGACGAGGGCCTGGTAGAGCGAGCCGCCCGCCAGCAGCAGGACGGCGCCGAGCACGCCGAGGGCCGGCCCCCGGCCGGTGAGCACCTGCCGGAGCCGTCGGACCATGGGCAGGTTCCTACCGCACTTCAGGCGGGACGGACGCTCGCGGCCACCATCGTCCAGGGGAGGGGGCTGCGCACCGCCCGGACATCGAAGCGGCGGCCGACCAACTCGGCGAAGCCCTTCTTCGACCAGTGGTTGATGTGGCCGGGCGTGTTGCCCTTGTCCTTGATGTACTTGCCGCGGGCCAGGTTGAGCGCGCACCACAGCGGCTCGCGGGGCACGGAGGTGACGAGGTCCCGGCGGGCGACGCGGTGGAGCTCGGCGAGGGCCAGCTCCGGGTAGGGCACGTGCTCGAGGACCTCGATGCACAGCACCAGGTCGAACGTGTCGTCCTCGAACGGCAGCCGGCCGATGTCGCCGAACAGCGGCGAGAAG
>CAZCVS010000008.1:16409-21928 GCA_964501845.1 uncultured Iamiaceae bacterium | reverse complement strand
CCCGGCATCGGGTTCGGCAAGACCTACGCCCACAACTGGCAGCTCCTCGCCGGGCTGGATCGCCTGGCCGCGGTCGGTCTGCCGGTCGCGGTGGGCACCAGTCGCAAGGCGTTCCTCGGCGCGGCCCTGGCCCGTGCCGATCAGATCGATGACCCGGTGCCCGCCGGCGACCGGCTGGAGGGCTCCGTGTCCACCGCCGTGCGCGCCGCGGTCAGCGGGGCGTCCATGGTCCGCGTGCACGACGTGGCGGCCACGGTGGCCGCCCTCGACGCCGCAGGTTCCGCAGTCCGGCCGTCCCCCGTGGACGGCCACGAGCAGAGGGAGAGCAGCCGGTGGCTGTGAAGGGAAAATGGGCGCAGGGCATCGAGCCGCGCAACTTCCGGTGGGTCATCAAGGGCAGCCTGGCGGTGTGCGAGCGCCCGGGCGGCTACGGGTCGAACCACCGCCGGGTCCGGCGGCAGGAGGAGATCATCTGGGTGCGCGAGCAGGGCTTCGCGCCGGTGATCTCGATCGTGGCGTCGCCGGCCAACCTGCACAACTACGACGAGCTCGGCGTGGTGTGGCAGCACCGTCCCTTCGGGAACCACGACGATGCCGCCACGTACCTCCAGGCCTTCTACCCGGAGCTCCAGGCGCTGCTCGCCGTGCCTGATGCCAAGGTCCTCATCCACGGTGAGGAGCTGGGCGACCGGTTGTCGGGGATCATCGCCGGCTACCTGGTGTGGACCGGCCTGGTCCCGTCGGGTCCCAAGGCGATCTCGCTGACCGAGCGCCTGCTGCACCGCCAGCTCGGACCGCCGGCACGCGAGCTGGTCACCGTGGCGATGGAGCTCGCCAGCCATGGCTGACGAGCTGGCCGGCGGAGCCAGCGACGTGATCGAACTGCGCGGCCTCCAGGTCGTGGGCATCTGCGGCGCGCTCCCCGAGGAGCGCGAGCGCGCCCAGCCGCTCGAGATCGATCTCGATGTGGAGGCCGACCTGGCCCCGGCCGGCTGGTCCGACGACCTGGCCGACACCATCGACTACGGCGCGCTGTGCGACGTGGTCGTCGGGGTGGTCGAGGGTGGCGATCCCCAGCTGCTCGAGCACCTCGCCGCGGAGATCGCCGGCGCCGTCATCGGCACCGACGCCCGGGTGCGCGCCGTCACCGTGGCGGTCAGGAAGCTGCGGCCGCCCGTGCCCCATGCCCTCGCGAGCTCGGGCGTGCGGATCCGCCGGCTCCCATGACCCGGGCCTTCTTGTCGCTCGGGTCGAACCTGGGCGACCGGCGTCAGTTCCTCGCGGAGGCCGTGGGGTCGCTTGGCGACGCGGTGGTGGCGGTGTCGCCGGTGTACGAGACCGACCCGGTCGGCGGTCCCGACCAGGGCCGGTTCCTGAACCTCATCGTGCAGCTCGAGACCGAGCTGAGCGCCCGTGACCTGCTGGCGGTCTGCCATCGGCTGGAGTCCGCCGCGCAGCGCGTGCGGATGCAGCGGTGGGGGCCTCGCACGCTCGACGTCGACATCATCTGGATCGATGGGGTCACGGTCGACGAGCCCGACCTGGTGATCCCCCATCCCCGCTGGTCCGAGCGCACGTTCGTCCTGGCCCCGCTCGCCGATCTGGCACCGGAGCTGGTCGACGACGACGTCTTCGCCCGGGCCCAGGGGCAGGTGGAGCGCGTCGCTCCGCTCGCCGGTTGGGAGCCCGAGGGCTGGGAGCCGGAGGAGCCGTGACGGTGGCGCCGCGGCTGCGCGTGATCGGTCCCGGTCGGGCCGGGAGGTCGCTGGCGTCCGCGCTCAACCGCGCCGGCTGGCAGGTGGTGGGCCTGCTGGGGCGCGACGACGATCCGCGCGAGGCCGGCCAGGGCGCCGATCTCGTGCTCATCACCACCCCCGACGCTGCCATCGCCGGCGTCGCGGCGGCCATCGAGCCGTCGGACCGACCGGTCATCGCCCACGCCGCTGGGTCGCTCGGCCTCGAGGTGCTGGCCGCCCACCCACGGCGAGCCGCCGTGCACCCGCTGGTCGCCCTGCCCGATCCCGAGCGCGGGGCCGAGCGCCTCGTGGGCTCGTGGTTCGCGGTCGCGGGGGACCCGCTCGTCCAGCGGGTCGCCGCGGACCTGGGCGGCCGGTGGTTCGAGGTCGCCGACGACGACCGGGCGGCGTACCACGCGGCCGCGGTGGTCGCGTCGAACCACCTCGTCGCGCTGATGGGCCAGGTCCACCGCATCGCCGGCGGCATCGGCGTGCCCGGCGAGGCCTACCTGCACCTCGCCGCCGGTGCGCTCCAGAACGTGGCCGAGGTCGGCCCGGCCGACGCCCTCACCGGTCCGGTCGCCCGGGGGGACTGGGACACCGTGGCCCGGCACCTGGCGGCCATCGACCCGTCCGAGCGGGACGCCTATCTGGCGCTGGCGGCCGCCGCCCGCCGCCTCGTGAGCGACGATGGCCTCCCGCCGTCGCTCACCGATCCGCGAGCCGAGGAGGGCTGAACGTGCCCGAGGTCCATGCCGCCATCGCCTCGTTCCGAGCCGCGCTCGACGGTGAGCGGGCGTCGGGCCGGACGGTCGGGTTCGTCCCGACGATGGGGTACCTCCACGACGGCCACGCCTCGCTGATGCGGGCAGCGGCCGCCGACTGCGACGTGGCCGCGGCGTCGATCTTCGTGAACCCGCTGCAGTTCGCCGCCACCGAGGACCTGAGCGACTACCCGCGCGATCTGGACCGGGACCTCGCCCTCGCCGATGCAGCCGGTGTGACGCACGTGCTGGTGCCATCGGTGGAGGAGATGTACCCGGCGCCGATCCTCACCCAGGTCACGGTCGCCGAGATCACCGACCGGTTCGAGGGTGCGGCGCGCCCCGAGCACTTCGCCGGCGTGGCCACGGTCGTCGCCAAGCTGTTCTCGCTCACCGGCCCGTGCCGGGCCTACTTCGGCGAGAAGGACTTCCAGCAGCTCGCCGTGGTCCGCCGCCTGGCCGCCGACCTCTCGATGGCGGTCACCGTCGTCGGCTGCCCGATCATCCGGGAGGCCGACGGCCTCGCCCTGTCGAGCCGCAACGTCTACCTGTCTCGCGAGCAGCGCGCCGCCGCGCCGGTGCTCCATCGCTCGCTGCTGGCCGCCGTCGCCGCGGTGCAGGCGGGGGAGCGCTCCGTCGCCGCAGTGGAGGCCGTCGTGGCCGACGCGGTCGCCGCGGTGCCCGAGGCCGTGTTGGACTACGCCGCCCTCGTCGACGCCGCCACCCTCGAGCCCGCCACCGCGGTCGACGGCACCCAGCGCCTCCTGGTGGCCGCCCGCTTCGGCCGGACGAGGCTCCTCGACAACATCGCCGTCACCACCTGACCCCTTCGCCCGGCTCCCAGCTGCTCAAACGACGCGCCCAGGTGACGGTGGGTCGGGCGTCGTCGCTCGGCTCGGGCGGATCGGTTCTTGTCGAAGAACGACACGCTCAGGCTGTCGTTTCCGGACAGAATCCCCCGGCCTCCGGTTCTTGTCGAAGAACGACACGCTGAGGCTGTCATCTTCGGACAAGAAGTGACGACGTGCAGGTGCCCGCCGACCGCGCTCCGAGGGTGGCTCTGGTCGCGTGGGTTCTCGGTTCTTCCTCCGGCTGGCGCGATTTGTACTGGTACAGAACTTCTGCGGCAGACTGAGGGGGTTCCACCCGGGGGCGACCGAGCGATCGGCGTCCACCACCCAAGGGGCCCAGCCATGCGACGACGGATGATGAAGTCGAAGATCCACCGCGCCACGGTGACCGACGCGAACCTGCACTACGTGGGGTCGGTGACGGTCGACCAGGACCTGATGGACGCCGCCGACCTGGTGGAGTTCGAGCAGGTGGCCGTGGTCGACATCGACAACGGGGCTCGACTCGAGACCTACGTCATCGCCGGCGTCCGGGGCTCTGGTGACATCTGCCTGAACGGGGCCGCTGCCCGGCTGGTGGCACCAGGCGACAAGGTGATCCTCATCACCTACGCCGACTACGAAGACGCCGAGCTGGCCACCTACGAGCCGGCGATCGTCCACGTGGACACCGCCAACGCCATCGTCGACGAGGCCACCGCCACCGCGCTCGCCGCCCTCCACACCCCCGCCCCCCGCCGCTACACCGAGGTCGCCGCCACCCCCTGACCCGCCGCCCCCGACTCCCCACTACCTCGTCACGAACTTCGTGTGGGATCGGCGCACCCGCAGACCGACCCCACACGAAGTTCGCCTCGGGGTTCGACGCTCGCCGGAACTTCGTGTGTCGCTGGGTCGTGGATGGGCCAGATCGACACGAAGTTCGCCTCCGGGGGTGGAGGTGGAGGTGGGGGAGCCGGCGGGCCAGACTGCTCGGATGACCGATACCGAACTCGACCTGCTCGTCCTGGGGAGCGGGGTTGCGGGGCTCTCGGCAGCGGTTCGGGCCGCGGAGACCCACAAGATGCGAGTCGGCGTGCTGACCAAGGGCGAACTGCCGCAGGCGACCACGCGGTGGGCTCAAGGCGGGGTGGCGGCGGTGCTCGGCGGCGACCCGGACTCCACCGACCTGCACCTCGCTGACACGTTGCAGGCCGGCGCCGGGCTGTGCGACGTGGAGGCGGTGCGCGTGCTGGTCGACGAGGGGCCGCTGCGCGTCAACGAGCTGATCGCGCTGGGCGCCATCTTCGACCGGGACATGCACGGGCAGCTCGAGCTGGCACGCGAGGGGGGGCACTCGCTCGCTCGCATCGTCCACGCCGGCGGGTCGCAGACGGGCGCCGAGGTGGAGCGGGCGCTGGTCGAGGCGGTGCAGGCGACCATGGCCGCGATCCACGAGCACGCGTTCGCGCTCGAGCTGATCGTCGAGGCCGGGCGCTGCCGTGGCGTGACCGCCCGGTTCCCTGACGGCGCGGTCCACGAGGTGCGGGCCACGAACGTACTGGTCACCACCGGGGGAGCGGGGCAGCTGTATGCGGTGACCACGAACCCGCTGGAGGCCACCGGCGACGGCATCGCCATGGCGCTGCGGGCCGGGGTGGCCGTGGCCGACATCGAGTTCACCCAGTTCCACCCCACCGCGCTCTCGGTCGAAGCCATGCCGCGCCCGCTGCTCACCGAGGCGCTCCGCGGCCACGGCGCCCTGCTGCGCGACACCACCGGTGAGCGCTTCGTCGACGAGCTGCAACCCCGCGACGTCGTGTCGCGCGCCGAGACGCGACGGATGCTGGAGCTCGGTGCCGATCACGTCTTCCTCGACGCCACGGACCTGGACTCGTTCGACACCCGGTTCCCGAACATCGCCAAGGAGCTGCGGGCGGTCGGGCTCGACCCGTCGAGGGACTGGCTGCCGGTCGCGCCGGCGGCGCACTACACGTGCGGGGGCATCGTCACCGACCTCCGCGGCTCGTCGTCGCTGCCGGGCCTCTGGGCCGCGGGCGAGGCGTCGTGCTCGGGTGTCCACGGCGCCAACCGGCTCGCCTCCAACTCGCTGCTCGAGGGCATGGTGTTCGGCCCCCGCGCTGTCGAGGCGATCGAGGCGGGTGCGTCGGGGCCAGAGGCGACCGGTG
>CAZCVS010000008.1:493-16399 GCA_964501845.1 uncultured Iamiaceae bacterium | reverse complement strand
CGGTGCTGGGCATGGACGCGGATCGGCCCGACGAGGTCCCCGAGGGCGTGATCGGCGGTCGCTTCGTCCACCTCGAGCCCATCGAGCCGAGCTCGGCCTCGGTCGCAGACCCCGCGGCGCTGCGCGGCCAGCTGCAGCGCGAGCTCACGGCCCACGCCGGCGTCCTGCGCGATGCGGCGTCGCTCGACCAGGCCGCGAAGGTGGTGGCCGAGGTCCTGGCGGAACCGCGGGGTGACACCGTCGCGGACCACGAGGTCCGCAACCTCGCCACCGTCGCCCGAGCCGCGGTCGATGCCGCCCGCCGCCGCGAGGAGAGCCGGGGCGCCCACACGCGCGAGGACTTCCCGGAGACCAGCGCCGCCTTCGTCCACCGCATCGTCTTCGCCTGACCGGCACCGCGATCCGAAACTCGTAGGTCTGAGCGCCGGATCGGGCGCTCTCGCCTACGAAGTTCGCCTCGGGGTGGAACGTCGGGCCGGTAACGTCGGCGCGCCAGCGGGCGCGCGGGCAGCGTGAGGAGCGACCAGCGATGAGCGACACCGGCACCGGCACGGGCGGGCAGCATGCGGAGCGATTCGACTGATGGCCGAGGCACCGATGGACGTGGGGTCTCGGCGCGAGGCGGTCCGTGGGTACCTCGCCGCGGGCGATGTGACGAGCCTTCGCGACCTCGCCGGCCGACTCCAGAGCGACGGCGTCGCCGTGACGCCCGATGAGCTCCGCTCCGATGTCCGGGCCCTGGGCGCCATCCGGGTGGAGCACGGCGATGGCACGGCGCTCGCTCTGCCGGTCGACGACCTGGTCACCCGGCCAGAAGGCCGCGCCACGGCTCGGCTCGCGGCCGAGGTCAGCGCCGATCCCGACTGGCGCATCCAGGTGGGCGTCGCCGTGGTCGTGGTCGCGTTCCTCGTCGTCGCACTGCTCGGCTGGCTGATCAGCGTGTGACCGCTGGCGTCGCGGGCGTCGGCCGCGAGGGTTCTGGCGGCTCGGGTCGGCGGGGGGCGCGAGCGAACCAGCGGTCGAGCAGGGCGACCGCGCCGGCCGCGGCGAGCACGACCATCGCCGGTTCGGCGCTGGCGCGGTAGCGGGTGCTCGCGAACGCGCTGACCACCCCGATGAGCACGGCGACCACGGGTGCGACCGCCGGCCAGCTCGGGATGCGGGCCCGGCGGAGGGCGGCGATGCCGAGCCCGGCGAGCACGAGGACCAGCCACCAGAGGGTGACGCCGGCGCGGGCGACCGGCTCCGGCCGGTGCTCGATCACCTCGATCTGCACCTGGTGGCGGGGATCCCAGATCCCGGCGGTGCGCGCCACGCGCGCCGCGAGGACGGCGGGGAGCCTGCCCTTGTTGTCGCCGATGTAGCGGAGCGCCTCGCGGCGAGCGGCAGCGTCTACCTCCGACGGGTCCCCGCCGGTCAGCACCTCGACCGTCCCGGCCGCCTCGGCGCAGCTGAAGTCCCAGTACCCGATGTTCGGGCCGTACCACGTGCTGTCGCAGTTGGCGCTGGCCAGCGTGAGCCCGACGTTCGACGACAGCGTGGTCGGCTGGTCGAACCGTGCCAGGTTGAAGGCGATCCACGGTAGGAGCGCCCCCAGACCGGCGGCCACCCCGATCGCTGCCCACCGCACCTGTCCTCGTCGCGGCAGGCCCTGGGTCCAGAGGGCCAGGGGGATCACGCCCAGCGGGATCAGCAGGACCAGCTCGGTCCGGGTCATCGCCGCGAGGGCGCCGGCGAGACCGAGGGTGCCGAGGGTCCGGACCGACGGGCGGCGCACGTACCGGTAGGCGACGAGGATGAACAGCGCGACGGCCGCCTGTGCCGATGCTTCCGCCCACACGATGCCGTCCTGGTACCAGAGGTGGGGGTAGATGGCGGCGATGACGGCGGCGATGATCCCGACGCGCCGGCCACCGGCCTCCTTCGCCGCGAGCGCGATGAGCGGGACGGTGCCGATGCCCAGCAGGGTGGTGGCGAGCTGGTGCCACCCCACCGAGGTGGCACCGAAGATCGAGAAGACGGCGAGGTAGAGCGAGAACAGCGGGGGATGCTCGGCCGCGGGAGAGGAGATGCCGGCGCCCAGGTACGGGAACGGGCTGATGAACCCCTTGCCGTCCGCGAGGAGGTTGGCCTGATGGTGGTAGAAGAACGCGTCCTCGAAGCCGATCGGCTCGTTCCACTGGTTGACCAGCCACGCGACGCGGATCAGCGCGCCCACCGCCGTGGCGACGAGCACCCACCGCCCGAACTCGGACCTCGCGACGCGCACGCGGGTACGTTACCGACCATGTCGGCGCACGCTGAGGTGACGGCGCGACGCGGGGCCGGCGAGCGGGGAGCCGAGCCGCTGCGGGTGCGGCCGCCGTCGCCGCTTCCACCCCGTCGCCAGGCCGCGGTCGCGGTTGTGGCGGCCGCGGTGGCGCTGGTCGGGCTGGTCCTCGTGCTCGACGCACGGGCGGAGGACGGGGGCCGGGCCCGGTGGAGCGAGGGCGGCGAGCTCCCGGTGCCGCGCTCGGCCACGGTCGATCGGTTCGATCGCACCGAACCCCTCGGCCCGACCGAGGGGTTCGGTGCCTGGCAGGCATCCAACCCGTCGCTCCAGGTGGACGACGGCGTCCTGCGCTCGACGGGTGGTCCCGTCACCGCGACCGTCGATGCCGGTTCGTCGGACGTGCTGGTGCACGCGCAGGTCGCGCAGGTCGGTCGCGGCGCCGGCTTGGTGCTGTCGGCGTCGCCCGACGGCCAGAGCGGGCTGTGGCTCGTTGCGGCCGGGGGCGGTGACGGCTGGGACCTGCGCTGGCAGCGCGGGGTGGCAGCTCCTCAGGTGATCCAGTCCTTCCCCGGGCCCCACTTCGAGGTCTCGGTGCAGGTGACGCGCCGCGGTGATCGGGTGCGGGTGCTGCTCGACGGCCTCGCCTACGAGGTCGGGGTTCCGCCCGAGAGCGCGGCGGGCACCTTCGTCGGTCTCACCTCCGCCCATCCGGGCAACGTCGTGGACCTCTTCGGCTACCTTCCCCTCGACGCCGGATGAGGCGCGTCGGTTGTCCCGGCCGCCGCCACCGGCTCGATCGCCTGCACGGAGGAACACCCATGGTTCGCCCTCGCCCGATCGGGTGCTGCTGATGGCCTCGGGGCCCGCCGGCGTCCCCCACCGCTTGATCGCCGACCTCGTCGGACGGGCACTCGACGAGGACCTGCTGCCGCTCGGCGATCTGAGTGCCTCGCTGCTGCCGGCCGCCGCGCAGGGTCGAGCGGAGTTCGTGGTCCGCACCGCCGGCGTCATCGCGGGGACCGCCTGCGCCACCGAGGCGTTCCGCCAGGTGGACCGTGAGGTCGAGGTGGCCTGGCGGATCGACGACGGCGCGGTGGTCGAGCCCCACCAGGTGCTGGGCGTGGTCACCGGCGCACTGGCACCGATCCTCACCGCCGAGCGCACGGCGTTGAACTTCCTCGGTCACCTGAGCGGCATCGCCACCCGCACCCGCGCCTTCGTCGATGCCGCCGCTCCCCTGCGGGTCTGGGATACCCGCAAGACCACCCCCGGCCTGCGGTCGCTGGAGAAGGCCGCCGTGCGCGCCGGCGGCGCCCGGAACCACCGGGGCAACCTCAGCGACTGGGTGATGTTCAAGGACAACCACCTCACCGCGCTCGGCATCGTCGAGGCGGTCCGCTCGGCCCGCGACCGTTGGCCGGGGCGGACGGTGCACGTGGAGTGCGACCGCATCGAGCAGGTGGTCGAGGCGCTCGATGCCGGGGCCGACGCCCTGCTGCTGGACAACATGTCGCCCGACGAGGTGCGCGCCGCGGTCGTGGTCGCCGAGGAGCACGCGGCCGCGAACGGCACGCGGCGGGCGCTGCTCGAGATCTCGGGCGGGATCACGCTCGAGTCGGTGGGCTCGTATGCGGAGACGGGGGCGGACGTGGTCTCGAGCGGCTCGCTCACGAACTCCTCACCGGTGCTCGACATCGGCCTCGACATCGAGGTGCGCTGATGCGGTCCCGCTCGGCGTGACGCGGCCCGGTGCGGCGGCCCCTGATGGGCCGCCGCGGCACGGGCTGGCGGCGGTGACCGCGGTCGGTCTGCTCGGCGTGTTCTCGGCGTTCTGGCGCCTCGACCGCTCGGACTGGAAGCTCGACGAGCACGCCTACGCCCAAGCCGGTTGGGTGCTCGTGCACGACGGGCTGGACCCGAACCTGGGCCATCCGCCCCTGGCCAAGCTGCTGTTCGGCGTGTCGCAGGTGCTGCTCGGCCGGAACCTGGCCGCGGTGCGCACCGTGTCCGCCGTGGGGTTCCTGGTGTCGATGGCGGTGCTGTTCGTCTTCGGCCGGAGGGTTGCGGGGTGGTGGACGGGGGTGGTCGCGGCCGGGCTGTTCGCGGTGGTCCCCCGGTCGATGGTGGTCGGGGGCTGGAGCGTGGCCGACCTGCGCATCGACCGCTACGGCCTGCTGGAGGCGGTCGCGGGGACGCTGGTGCTGGTGGGGCTGTGGCTCGGGTGGCGCTGGATCGTCACGGGAAGCTGGCGGTGGGCGGCCGGCGCGGGGGCGGCCATCGGCCTGGCGGGCGCATCGAAGCTCAACGCGCTGGTGGTCCTCGTGCCGGTGGTCGCCGTCGGCGTCGCCTACGCGTGGGGTCGGGCTCGCCTCGCCGCCGAGGCGCTCCTGGTGGTGGGCGCGGCGGCCGTCGCGTTCCTCGTGCCCTTCGCGGTGTTCGGGAGCCGCGCGCTCGACCAGGTCAGCCAGACGCTCCGGTTCCCGGCCGAACGGGCCGAGGGCGGCCACCTGCTGGTGCTGGGTTCCGACGTCTACGTGCGCAGCCCGTGGTGGGCCCACCTGAAGTACCAGTTGGACGCCGACGGTCCGCTCCTCGTCGCCGCGCTGCTCGTCGGGTTGGGCTGCGTGGTCCTCAGCCGCCGGCGCCTCGTCGTGGTGTACCTGCTGGCGGCCACCGCGAGCCTGGTCGTGTCGGCGATGGCGTCGCCCGTCGCGCTGCCGCACTACCGGGCCATCTGGACCGCGCCGCTGGTGCTCCTCGTCGCCATCGGCCTCACCGAGCAGGTCGAGCGGCTGGCCAGTCCGGATCGGAGGGTGGCACCCGTGCCGGTCCTGGCGGCGGCTGCGCTCGTGGTGCTGGCGGGCTTCGGCCTGGCGGCGACGGTGCAGTTGGCCGCGCTCGGCGACGGTGACTACCGCCAGATGGCGGCGCAGGCCCGCGCCGCGGGCGTCGAGCCGGAGCGCATCGTCGTCTACGGCGAGGCGGTCGCCCCGTACTTCCCGGGTGCGGTCGACGCGCTCGCACCGTTCGACGACGGGCAGATCCCGGCGCAGCTGGTCGTCCTCGACCCGTCGCTCACCGACGCCGTGACCCCCGACGTGGTGGAGCGGTGGCGCGGCTGGGCGCGCGGCTGGGGTCTCGTCCCCCACCGCGTCGGCCGGCTCGAGGCATGGTGGGCCGAGCCGTGAGCGGCGCCGATCTGCTCCCGCCCGATGAGCCGGCCGATCCGGCGATCCGCCGGCGATCCGCCGTCGCCCGGTGGATCCGCGGACTGTCCCTCGCGGCCTACGCCGGCCTGCTGGTGGCCGTCGTGGCCGTGTTCGTGCTCGCGACCGCGCTCGTCAACCCGGGTGAGCGGGTCGGGCCGGTGCGGCCGGCGGACCCGCCGGTTGGCGGCCCCGGCCTCCCAGCCACGAGGCTTGACTGATGCTCCTGGCGATCGACATCGGCAACACCCAGACGGTGATCGGCCTCTTCGGCGACGAGGAGGATGCCGACGGCGGCCCGGTCGGGGACAGCCCCGCCGAGGCGGGGCTGCTCGACCACTGGCGCATCGCCACCAAGGCCGAGCGCACCTCCGACGAGCACGCGCTCACCATCCAGGAGTTCCTCGGCTTCCACGGCTTCTCCTTCGACGACGACATCGACGGCATCGTCATCTCCTCGGTGGTGCCTCGGGCCACCGCCGCGTTCCGCAACATGGTGGAGCGCTACTTCGGCTTTCGACCGGTGGTGATCGAGCCCGGGGTTCGCACCGGGATGCCCGTCCTCACCGACAACCCGAGGGAGGTCGGTGCCGACCGCATCGCCAACGCGGTGGCGGCGATCGACGTCTTCGGCGGGCCCGCGATCGTGATCGACTTCGGCACCGCCACCACCTACGACGCGGTGTCGGCCGACGGCGAGCTGCTCGGCTGCGCCATCGCGCCCGGCATCGACATCAGCCTCGACGCCCTCTACCAACGCGCCGACGCCCTGCGCCGGATCGAGCTGGTGGAGCCCCGGAGCGTGATCGGCCGCAACACCGTCGACGCGCTCCAGGCCGGTGCCGTGTACGGGTTCGCCGGGCAGGTCGACGGCATCGTCGATCGCATGGTCGACGAGGTCGGCACCGACGCCACCATCGTCGCCACCGGGGGGCTGGCCAGCCTGATCGGCCCGTACACGAGGTCGATCGAGCTCATCGAGCCGTGGCTCACGCTCCACGGGCTCCGTCTCATCTTCGCCAAGAACATCGCCTGAGGCCGAGCGGTGCGCGTCCTCCTCACCGGCATGGGCGGCGAGCTGGGCACCCGCGTCACCAACCTGCTCGAGGCCGAGCCGGCCGTGGAGGCGATCGTCGGGCTCGACATCGATCCGCCGCGCGGACGGATCCCCAAGGCCCGCTTCCACCGCGTCGACCCACGCGACCGGGCTCGGGTCGTGGCGGTGGTGCGCGACCTCGAGCCCACCGCGGTCCTGCACCTCGGCGTCTACGAGCCCGGCGCACGCGTCGGGGCGCGGGCGTCGGCCGAGCTGACCGAGGCGTCGGCCCTCGTCGCCCTCGGCGCCGCGGCCCAGTGCCCCACGCTCGACCGCATCGTCGTCCGCAGCGGCATCGAGGTGTACGGCCGGCCGCGAGGCGGGCCGCAGCGGCCGGACGAGACGGTGCTGCCCCGACCGACGACGGCCTGGGGGACGGTCCTGGCGAAGGTGGAGGAGATGGCGGCGCGCGCCGCGACCAGCGCCGAGGTCCCGCTGACGATCCTTCGCTGCGCGCCGGTCGTCGGTCCGCACATCCCCAGCCCCCTGGGCCGGGTGCTGCGCCTCCCCGCGGTGCCGGTGCCCGCCCTCGCCGACCCGCCGTTCTCGTTGCTGCACCAGGAGGACGCCGCGGCCGCGGCGGTCCGGGCGCTGGCCGCCGGCGTCGACGCCACCGTCAACGTGGTCGGCCCGGGTGCGGTGACCCCGTTCCAGGCCGTGCGACTGGGAGGGCGCGTCCCCCTTCCGACGGCGGGTCTCGGCTGGCTGGCGGCACGGGCCGGGTGCGAGCTGGTCGGCGCGCCGCTGCCCGCCCACGTCGTCGAGCTCCTCACCCGAGGCCGGGGGGCCGACGGCGCCCTCGGCCAGGAGGTGCTCGGCCTCGCGCCGGCCCGCTCCACCGAAGAGGTGGTGCACGACCTGTACGAGTGGGCCGAGGTCGTCCACCTCGACGTCGACCACCGGTCGGTCGCGTGAGCGCGGCCAGCAGATCGGTCGACCCGTCGCTGGCCGCGGTCGCCCGTCGGCGCCTCGCCGGCACCCACCACGTCGACGAGTGGGGCTACGACGCCGATCTCGTCGCGGCCGTGTCGCCGCTCGTCGGGCTGCGGTGGAGCGTCGAGGTGGAGTGGCCCGAGCGCATCCCGCTCGACGGGCCCGTCGTGCTCGTCCACAACCGCGTGGTCGGCGGCTCCGAGCCGTTCGTCCTGGCGCGAGGCGTGCGGGCTGCGACGGGTCGGCCCGTCCGCACCGCCGGGCTGGTCGACGTCGCGCCGTTCGTGACGCTCGGCCGGATGATCGGTGCGGTGATCGACCGTCCCGACGAGCTCACCGGCGTGCTGCGCGCCGGCTCGGTCGTGGGGCTCCCGCTCGACCGCGACCTCCGTCCCCGGCGCGCCGGCGGGCTCGCGCCCGAGGCGCTCGCCCCCGCGCTCACCACCGGGGCCGCCGTGGTGCCGGTCGCGCTCGTGGGACGGGAGCTGGGCCGGCGCTGGCGGGTGCTCGTCGGCGAGCCGGTGCCGCACCCGCCGGGGCTCGGGCCGCTCGCGGTGGCCGATCTGGTCGACGCGGCCCGCGCCGGCGTCCAGGACCTGCTGGACTCCGCCGGCGGTGGCCTGCTCGGCCGCTGGACCTAGCGGGCGAGGCCGGTTCTGCCGCGGTGGGTCGCGCTGGGGCGCGCTGTGCCGCGCCAGAACGGGGCTGGGGCTAGGCGGCGGACGAGGTCGGGGCCGCCAGCGCCGAGGCGCTGCAGGCGTCGAGGTGGGCGCGCACGACGCGGTTGAAGGTGCCGGCGTGCTCGGCCTGCACCATGTGGGCGCCCCCGCGGATCACGACCAGGTCGGTGTGGCGGATGCGCTCGGCCAGCTCCAGGGAGTCGCCGCGGGGCGTGAGGATGTCCTGGCTGCCGACGGTGACGAGCGTCGGTGCGGTGATCGCTCCGAGCTCGTCGGCCATGGAGTCGTCCATCGCCAAGATCGCTCGGGCCTGGGCGGCGAAGCCGTGCGGGGGGACGTTGACCACCAGCGGCGCCAGCACCGTGGCGAGAGGCCAGATGCGCCGCAGCGACCGCGGTCCCATGAGCCACCTCATGTTGTCGCGGGCGAACACTCCCATGCCGCGCGTCTCTGCGAGGTCGATCCACTCCGCGAGCAGCTCTCGGCGCCAGGGGAGATGTCGGCATGCCGTGCACGCGAGGGTGAGAGACCGGACCCGCTCGGGCGAGCGGACGGCGATGATCTGCGAGAGGATCCCGCCCATCGACACGCCCACGACGTGCGCCGAGTCCTCGCCGGCGGCATCGAGCACTCGGAGAGCGTCGCGGGCCATGACCTCGAGGTCGTAGGGGCCGGTGGGCTTGTCGGAGCTCCCCACCCCGCGGTTGTCGAGGGCGATGCAGCGGTAGCGCTCGCCGAAGGCGCGGCGCTGCATGATCCACGCCCTGTGGTCGGCTCCGAGACCGTGGACGAGCAGGAGGGGCTCGCCGTCGGAGCGACCCCACACCTGGTAGTGCAGCCGCACCCCGTCCTCCGCCCGCACGTACGCCATGCCCGCGACCCTAAGGGGCGAGCGCCAGCACCGACGAGCGCAGCGAGGTGTTCGACGAGAGGACTACTCGATCCCGTGCTCGAGGGCGTAGCGGATGAGCTCCTGCTTCCGGTTGAGGTGCAGCTTGCCGAGGATGTTGCGGACGTGGTTCTCCACCGTCTTCTCGGCGATGTACAGGTCCTCGCCGATCTGCTTGTAGGTGTGGCCCTTGGCGACGTGCTGGAGCACCTCGCGCTCGCGCTCGGACAGGGCCTGGCCGCCTCCGGAGGTCTTGCTGAGCCGTCGGAACTCGCCCAGGACGAGCGCGGCCAGGCTGGGGGAGAAGACGGGCTCGCCCTGGGCTGCCTTCCAGAGGGCGGTGCGGAGCTCGTCGGACGGCGTGGACTTGACGAGGTAGCCGACGGCGCCGGCGGCGACGGCGTCGAGGAGGTCGCGCTCGGCCTCGCTGACGGTGAGCATCACGATGCGGGTCTCCTCGCCGCAGGTGCGGGCGACCTTGATGCCCCCGCCCGCGGGCATGTGCAGATCGCAGACCACCAGGTCGGGTCGGACCCTCCGGATCACCTCGATCGCCTCGTCGGCGTCGGCGGCCTCGCCCACCACGTGGAACGACTCGCCCAGGTCGGCGCGCAGCCCCGAGCGCCAGATCTGGTGGTCGTCGGCCACCACCACTCGCACCGCGTCGAGCTTCGCCACCCCCCGACCCTAGATGGCTTGTCCCAAGGGGTCGGTGGCAACAAGGGGCCCAGGTTGGCGGGACGGCGGGCCCGATCGCTCCGGGGTCGCCGGGGCGTGCTCCAGCGGTACGGTGCGGCCGTGCGCGTCGAGGTGGTGGTCAATCGGGGCGCCGGTTCGATCGACGGCGAGGCCATCACGACGGAGCGTCGTCGCGTGGCCGAGGCGTTCGCCGCCACCGGTCTGCGACCTCGCACGGCGGTGGTCGCGGGCGGGGCGCTCGAGTCGGCGGTGCGGGCGGCCGCCGAGCGAGGTGCCGACGTGGTGGCGGTGGCGGGTGGCGACGGGAGCCTCGGCACCGCGGCGTCGGCGCTCGACGGCACCGGCTCCGCGCTCGGGGTCCTTCCGCTCGGGACCTTCAACCACTTCGCCAAGGATCTCGGCGTCCCGATCGATCTGGCGGCGGCCGCGGAGGTGGTCGTCGGCGGTGACACGAGGGCGGTCGACATCGGCGAGGTCAACGGTCGGGTCTTCCTCAACAACTCGTCGATCGGGCTCTATCCGGTGATGGTCGACGTGCGCGACGAGATCCGCACCAGCCGGGGCTGGGGGAAGATCCGGTCGGTGCCGGTCGCCTCGGTCCGGGTCCTGCGTCGGTTCCCGACGCGACGCCTGCGGATCGAGGTCGGTGGGGAGCAGTGGATCCGGCGCTCGCCGTTCGTGTTCGTGGGCAACAACGCATACGACGTGGGTCCCCGTGGCGTGGGCGCGCGGACCGCGCTCGACGAGGGCGTTCTGTGCTGCTACGTGGCCGATGCCGAGAACCGACGTCGCTTCGTGAAGCTGGCCCTCGGAGCGGCCCTGCGCGGCGCGGCGCGGACGCCTGATCTCCATTCGGCCTCGGCGCCTCACCTCTGGATCGACGCCCACGGCCATCGGATCCTGGTGGCGGTCGATGGCGAGGTCGTCACGCTCCGAGCGCCGCTGCTGTACCGCTGCCGGCCGGGGGCGCTGCGCGTCCGCGTGCCCGCAGGCACCGAGCCTCCTCCCGCCGACGCCCCGCCTGCGGGCAGCGGCGTCGACGTCGCCTCGTCCTGAGCGTGCGGCGCACCGCGCCTCGGGGGGATCTCAACCGGGTCGGACGAGGTGCCACACGACGATGAACGGCAGGCCGTCGTAGGCCTGGCGCACGGCGTCGGGGACGAACGCGTGGGCGATGTGGCTGTCGATCACGTCGTCGCCCATCGAGGTCTCGATGCAGTCGACGACCTCGAGTCCGGCGGTGCGCGCGGCCCGCAGGTAGGCGCCGAGCGGGTGGTGGAGGTTGCGGACGTGGGCCAGTCCGCCGCCGGACGGGAACGCGGCGGTGCCGCCCACGAGGACCGTGGTCGGGTGGAGATCGCTCAGCACCACCGTGCCTCCGGGGGCCACCACCCGGGCCAGCTCGGCGACGGCGTCGTCGAGCTCGGTCACGTGGGTGAGCGCGAGGGAGCACGTGGCGAGGTCGACGCTCGCATCGGCGAGCGGCAGATCCCGCAGGTCTCCCACCTCGAAGCGGGCGTCTGGCACCTTGGCCCGAGCACGCTCGAGCATCCCCTCGGTGGCATCGACGCCCACGACCTCCCATCCGGCGGCCGCGAGGTGGGCGGCGTGGCGGCCCGTGCCGCACGCGGCGTCGAGCGCTCGACCGACCGGGAGGGCGTCGACGATGGCGTGCACGATCGGCTCCTCGGCGGCGATGGCCGGGTTCGGACCGTCGTAGGTCTCCGCCCAGAGGGCGTAGCCGCTGGCGACCGAGTGCTCGGCGATCGGGATCTCGATGTCGTTCGGCGCCTCGCCGAGCCTGGCGACGATGTCGCGCACCTCGTCGAGCCGGGGCCGCACCTCCGACGGCGCGGTGAGGATGCGGCGCATCGCCGCCAGACCCGCCACCGCGACGAAGAACTGTCCGCTGGTGAGCACCTCGTCCGCATCGCCCGTCATGAGGCCGACGGTACCCACCGAGCCCAGCACGGGGGTGACCGGAGCGCCGGGAGGGCTGGCGCGACGGCGGTGTCGTCAGGGGACGGGGACGACCAGGGTGACCTCGGTGCCGCGGCCGGGGTGGGAGTCGACCACGACGGTGCCGCCGACCTCGTCGATGCGACCGCGGATCGAGCGTGAGAGGCCCACGCCCTCGCGCACCTGCGCCACGTCGAAGCCGGCGCCGTCGTCGTTCACCGACACGGTGACGTCGTCGTCGCCCGGATCGACGAACACCACGGCCCGATCGGCGTGTCCGTGCTTGGCCGCGTTGGTGAGGGCCTCGCCGACGGCGCCGACCAGGGCGGTGACGGCGGGCGAGGGCATCGGCCCCGGATCGTCGACCACGGTGAGCTCGACGTCGAGGCCGTGGCGCCCGGTCGCCGCCGTCGCCACGTGGCGCAGCTCGGTCAGCAGGTCGCCGGGTGCGCGATCCACCCCGAACAGGTACTCCCGCAGCTCGCGCTCCTGGGTGCGGGCGAGGGAGGCCAGCTCGGCGTCGGTCGAGCGCCGCTGGACCACGGCGAGGGTCTGCAGCACGCCGTCGTGCAACGTCCGGGCCACCTCCTCCCTCGCCCGAGCGGCGGCGATCTGGTCCTGGGCCTGCTGGAGCCGTCGGATGACCAGGCCGGCGGCCCCGCCCGCCAGGGCGAAGGTGACGGCGGTGGACAACAGGGACAGGAGGCCGGGTGAGCCCCGCTGATCGAGGTAGGTCCCGGCGTAGCGGCCGAGCGCGCAGGCCAGGCCGGCGGCGATGCCACCGACGGGTCCACCGGCCACGCCCGCCGAGAGCACGCTCGCCACCGGCCACGCCGAGCCGAGCGTCTGACGGTGCGGTCCTCCGTACACCCACCCGTCCGCGAGCAGGATGCCGGCCGCCACCGCGACCTCGACGACCACCGCGGCGGGCCGCAGGAGCAGGTCGGGTCTGGTCCGCGAGGCCGCCCCGGCGGCCAGGGTGACGCCGAGGGCCAGCGCGCACAGCGTCCACGCCGCTCCGGGGTGGCGGAGCTCGTCTCGGGAGACGTAGAGGACCACCGCCATCCAGACCCAGGCCACGCCGCGGAACACCGCCAACCCGCCCAGCACACCCCGCTCCAGCGGCGACACGGCTCGACCCACGCACCCAGCATGGTCGACCCGTGCTCCGTGGCGTCGCAGGGCGCATGAGAGGATCCCCGGATGAGGCTCCAGCGGGTGTGCGTGTTCTGCGGTTCGAACCCGGGCAACGACCCGGCCTACGTCGCGGCGGCCGAGACGGCGGGCCGCACGCTGGCGGCGCGGGGCATCGGCCTCGTCTACGGCGGGGGGTCGGTCGGCCTGATGGGTCGGGTGGCCGACGCGGTGATGGGCGCCGGCGGCGAGGCCATCGGGGTCATCCCCGAGTTCCTCGACGCCGCGGAGGTCGCCAAGCGCGACATCACCCGGCTCGAGGTCACCTCCTCGATGCACGAGCGCAAGGCGCGCATGGCCGAGCTCTCCGACGCGTTCTTGGCCCTCCCCGGTGGCATCGGGACCTTCGAGGAGGTCTTCGAGACCATGACCTGGACCCAGCTCGGCGTGCACGACAAGCCGGTGGGGCTCGTCGACGTGGCGGGCTTCTGGGCTCCGGCGGCGGCTCTGCTCGATCGCGCCGTCGCCGACGGCTTCCTCGCCGAGGACGTGCGAGCGAGCGTCGTGGTGGCACCGACGGCGGCCGACGTCCTCGACGCCTTCGGCCGCTGGCAGCGCCCCGCGCTCGGCAAGTGGACAGAGCGCGAGATCACCCTGTGAGATGCTGACCGGGGACCCGCGGGAGGTGCCGGTGAGCACAGAGGTCGGCGATGGAGCGACGTCGGACGGCGCGTCGTCGGGCGCCGACGACGGCGCCCTCTCGGGTTCGGCTCCCGGGCGGTCGGTGCTGTGGGCCGCCCTGTTCGCGGCCGCGGTCGTGGTGCCGCTCCTGCGGTCGTCGCACCCGCCGATCGCGTGGACCCTGTGGGCCGAGGACGGGTCGGTGTACCTGCAGGACCTGCACGACGACGGCGCCATCGCCCCGCTCCTCCGGAGCTTCGCCGGCTACGCCCAGCTCCCGAGCCGACTCCTCGTGATCCCGGCGGGGGCGCTCCCGCTCGCGTGGGCGGCTCCGTACGCAGCCGTCGTGGGCACGGCGGTGACCGCCGCCGTCGCCGCCCTCACGGTCCACCTCTTCCGGGATTGGATCACGGTGCCGCTGATGCGGGTTCTGGTGGGGGCGTGGATGGTGCTGACCCCGGTCGCCGGCGCCGAGGTGTCGGCCAACATCGTCGACCTCATCTGGGTCTACCTGGCCGCGGTGCCGTTCGTGCTGCTGTCCGAGGCGAGGGGGCGATCGGCCCTGGTCGCGCGGTGCGGACTCGTCCTGGCCGCGGCGACCGGCACCGTCGCGAGCGTCGTCTTCGTGCCGCTGGCGCTGGGCGTGGCCCTCCTCCGACGCACCCGCGCCGCGATGGCCGTGCTCGCGTGTCTCCTCGGCGGGCTCGTGATCCAGGCGGTCGTGGCGGCCGCGCCCGACGCTCCCAGGTTCGTTCGCATCGATCGCTCCCCGGTCGACCTGGTGCGGGCGACCCCGGCGCGCGTGTTCGGTTCGCCGCTGGTGGGCCACGACCTGGCTGCCGAGCTGTGGACGGACCACGGCCGGTGGTTCAGCGTCGTCGCGACTCTCGTCGTGCTCGTGGCGCTGGTCGCCGTGGGGTGGGGCGCCCAGCGGCCCGCCCAGATCGTGGCCGCGCTGCTCGTCGTCCACGCTCTCGTCGTGTTCGCGTTCGTCGTGGAGGGTCGGGGCACCCAGGAGATGCATCGTGGGGCGGCGTTCAACGCGTTCGCGCACTCCCGCTTCTCGTACGTGCCCGCCGTCCTGCTCGCCGGCGCGTTCGCCGTGCTGGCGTCGCGACGACGCGAGGACGCGGCGCGCTCGGGGAGATGGGCCCAGGTGCTGCTCGTCGCCCACGCCGCGGCGGTGATCGCCGTGTCGTTCGGCGACGTCGGCTACAGGGGCGTCTCCCGCGACTGGCGGGACTCGGTCGCCGCCGCCGAGGTCGCCTGTGCCGCACCCGATGCCGACGACAGCACCGAGGTGATCATCCGGCAGGACCAGCTGCGCTTCTACGCGATGACCCTGACCTGTGGCGACCTCGTTGGCTGAGCGGTTCGACGGTGGCGACCTCGGCGCGGAGCCGGCACCGCAGGGTGCCCCCGAGCTGGGCGGTCTCCTGTGGGGACTGCTGGTGGGCATCGTCTTGGTGGTGGCCCAGCTCCTCCGCATCACGGGGACGCGCACCTGGCAGGCGTTCGCCGCCGAGGACGGCGCCATCTACTACCAGGACCTCCTCGACGACGGCGCGGCGGAGCCGCTCCTGCGGGCCTTCGCGGGCTACGCCCAGCTCCCGAGCCGCCTGCTGACCGTTCCGGCGGGGCTCGTCCCCCTCCAGGGCGTGCCGGCGTACTTCGCGGTGGTCGGCTCGGTCGTCACCGTGCTGCTCGCCGGCTGCGCCCATCGATGGAGTCGCGGCTGGATCACCTCGCCGGTGCTCCGGCTCGCCCTGGTGGTGGTGATGGTCCTGTCACCGGTCGCGGCCGACGAGATGACGGCCAACCTCGTCAACACGATCTGGGTCTTCGTCGCGGTGCTGCCGTGGGCCCTCGTGGCGCGCCAGGAGGGCCCGGTCGACACCGCCGGGCGCGCCGCGGTCGCCTTCCTGGCCGCCACCGCCACGGGCGTGGCCTTCGCGTTCGTGCCGCTGGCCGTGGGCTGGGCGTGGCTGCGCCGCTCCCGCTCGGCGCTCGCGGTGGCCGCGGCCTACGGCGTCGGTCTGGTCGTCCAGGGGATCGTGATGTCCACCGCCACCGACGCCCGGCCCGCCGCCCTCGAACGGCCACTCGTGCCGATGGCCGAGATCGTGGCCCTGCGCTCGACCGCCGCGCCGCTGTTCGGGCACGAGGCCGCGCGCACCCTCTGGGAGGACCACGGCAACCCGTTCCTCGCCGTCGGCCTCCTGCTGGTGGTCGCCGCCCTCGCCCTCGCGGCCAGCGGCGCCCGTCCGGCGGCGCAGGCGCTCGCCGCGACCCTGGTGGCCACGGCCGTGGGCACCGTGGCGGTGCTGGTGTGGGCGCGGGGAACCGTGCCGTTCGAG
>CAZCVS010000008.1:0-483 GCA_964501845.1 uncultured Iamiaceae bacterium | reverse complement strand
GAGTTCTTCGAGCTCGGCCCGATCTACCCGTTCGGGCACCCCCGCTACAGCTACCTGCCCTCGGTCCTGCTCACCGGCGCCCTGGGCGTCCTGCTCTCCCAGCGGATCGACCCCGACGGCGGCGGTGCCGTCCTGGGGCGCGTCGTCGTGGTCGGGTGGGTCGCGGTCCTCGTGGCCAGCTCCTACACCCAGACGGGCTACCGATCGGAGTCGCCGGTGTGGAGCGAGGGCCTGGAGGCCGCGGCCCGCACCTGCCGGGCCGAGGGCGCGGGAGACGACGACCCCGTCTGGCTGCGGCAGGACGCGGGCGATCTCCGCTCGCTCCGGCTCACCTGCGGCGACGTCCTCGCGGCCGTCGGCGACGATCACTAGGAGATGGTGCGATCGGCCCATGTCCGGGCGTCCACGCGCACCGATGGGTCCTGGCGGGGGCGGGGGGCCGACCGCCCCCTCCACCTTCCCGGCCCCTGGGAAGGTGGAGGG
>CAZCVS010000007.1:0-24024 GCA_964501845.1 uncultured Iamiaceae bacterium | reverse complement strand
CAGTCCGTCGCGCAGTAGGCCATGTTGTGGCCGGTCACCATGGCGGCCTGCGGGCCGGAACGGACCTCGCCGAGGCTGCCGAAGAGGCCGTGGCCGTAGACCGTCGCCCGCGCCGGCGTGGTCGCTGCCGTGTTCGGGATCTCGCAGTCGTACGACGCGGTGTAGGAGCCGTTGCGGACCGGGAGGCCGTCGGGGCCCGTCTTGAAGCCGTCGCCGGGTTGGCCGGTTCCGGTCAGGTACAGCGGGACCTGGAACGTGCCCTCGATGCGCTTGGCCACGCCGGCTCGAGGGTTCGGCGTCACCGTCTTGACCGTGAAGCTCGGGGCTCCCGACCCGATGGTGGCCAGCGCCTGGTTGCGGATGTCGAGCATCCGGCCGGTGGTGTTGGCGGCGGAGGCCACCGTGAACTCCCACCCGAGGTAGAGGTCCTCGGTGGCGAAGCCGGCATCGGTGTCGAGGGAGTGGAGGGCGAACGTCATCGGCACGATGTGCTCGGGATCGCCGAACTTGGTGACGTCTTGCGTCGCCGGATCGCCGTCGTCATAGGCCAAGATCCAGTCGCGCTCGCGGTCGAACTTCGCCGGGGCGGCCAGCACGGTGCCCGAGGCGTTCTTCAGGTTGCGCATGCCGACGGCGTACTCGTGTCCGGCCTGGAGGTTGACGGCCGGGCGGATGAAGAGCACCTGGTCGGCCGATCCCGCGGGCACGTGGGCGTCGAGCTCGGCGAAGTAGGGCACCTTCTCGCCGGTGTGGAGATCGAGGATCACGACCGGCGCGTCCTCTTCGAGGCTGGCACCGATGCCGTTCACCCCGGCGAGGCCGGTCTGCTCCAGGTCGATCCCGGGCACGCGCAAGGTGATGGCCTGGCCGGTGCTGAAGCCATCGTTGCGGTTCCACTCGACCGGGCTCATGTGCTTGCCGGCGGCGTTCTTCGGCAGCCACTCGGGCTTGAACGCGACCTGCTTGCCGGTCACGGTGCTGGCACCCCTCACGGTCTGGCGGTCGTTCGGGAACGGGAACAGGCAGAACGTGGGGTCGTAGCCACAACCAGCGTTGCGGGACTCGCTGCTGGCGAGGAGGGCGACGGCGATGTCGAGCTCGCCGAGCCTGGCCGCGGTGTACTTGGACGCCCAGCTGGTGAGGCCACCGGTGTCCGCCGGGCGCTGGAGGTACCGCTGGTACGAGTTGCGCACGATGCCCCTTGCCCGCTCCGGAGCCCGCAGGAACGACCGGACGAAGCGGTCGCGCGAGGTGCCGGAGGCGAGCCGGCGCTCCCAGTACGCCTGGCCGCTCGCGTCCGGGGAACGACCGAGGACGTGCTCGTACACCCAGCGCGTGTAGCCGGCGGGGGTGGCGCCCGCCTTGGTCCACGCCTCGTTGGAGATGGTGAGCGTGACGACCAGGTTCTCGTAGCTCAACCGCCCGTCGGAGATGCGGCCGCTCCAGAACGCCAGCCCGCTCGGGTCGGCGGCGCGATCGAGGAGGTCACGGAACTTCTGGCCCACGACGGGCTCGACGGCCGAGCGCTTGAGCAGCGCAGGGCGGATCACCGACGACGGGTTGGCGGTGCGGTCGAGCGCGGCGCCGAGGGCGAGCACCTCCGCTCCGGGCACGCGGTCGGTGGAGCGGGCGATGATCTGGCGCGCCCACCGGGTGTTGGCCGGCTGCGCGGGGACCTGGCTGCTCGGCGGGGCGGCCGCGGGTGCTGAGGCCCTCGCCGGCGCCGCCGATGCCGGCACGTTGGCGATCTGCGGGACCGCCGCCGCCACCCCGAGCGCAGCGAGCACCGCGACCGTGCCCCGAAGCCGACCGATCCTCCGTGCCATCTCTCGAATTCCTTCCGCAGAGGCGGCCCCTCGGCACGCAATGCGGTCGGAACACTACCCCCCGTGCGGAACGCCCCGCCGCCAGCCCGGTCCGCTGCGCTCGAAGCGCAGCGCCACGCATCGCTGCGCCCGGAGCGCGCCGTCCTCCCCTACCGTCGGGCGGGTGAGCGACGGCACCCTCTTCGACGACTCCGTGGGACGCGACCCGCGGAGCGACACGTGGACCGTGCCCGAGCTGTCGGTGCACGTCGGGCGCCTCCTCGTGGGCGCCTTCCCCGAAGACATCTGGGTCGAGGGTCAGATCCGCAACCTCAACCGCTCAGCCAACGGCCACGTCTACTTCCAGCTCGCCGAGCCCTGTCCCGCCGGCCAGCAGCCGGGGACCCAGCTCGCCGTGACGCTGCTGGCTCCGGAGCGCACGCTGGTCAACACCCAGATCAAGCGGGCCGGCGGCGGTGTCCGCATGGAGGACGGCATCGAGGTCCGGATCCAGGGCCGCATCCGCTGGTACGGCCCGCGGGGCACGCTCCAGCTGCGCATGCACGGGATCGACCCCGACTACACGCTGGGCCGCCTGCAAGCCGACAAGGACCGCACCCTGGCCGCGCTGGCGGCCGACGGGCTCCTCGACCGCAACGGTCGATTGACCATCCCCCGCGTGCCCCTGCGGATCGGGCTGGTCACCAGCATGGGCACCGCCGCCCACGCCGACGTGCTCGCCGAGCTGACCGCCAGCGGCATCGGCTTCGTCGTCCGCACCGTCGACGCCCGCACCCAGGGAGCCGAATCGTCGGCCGCCATCACCCGGGCCCTCACCATCCTCGGGCGCGACGGCGTGGACCTGATCCTCCTCGTCCGCGGCGGTGGTGCTCGGACCGACCTGGCGCCGTTCGACACCGAGCTCATGGCCCGGGCCATCGCCGCGTCACCCGTCCCGGTGTTCACCGGCATCGGCCACGAGGTCGACCGGTCCATCGCCGATGAGGTGGCCCACACCGCCCACAAGACGCCGACGGCGGCGGCCGCCGCGGTGGTCAACCGGGTGCGGACGTTCGCGGCCGAGGTGGACGACCGGGCCGCCGCCATCCAGCGCGCCGTCCACCGGTCGCTTCGGGTCGCGACCGGCCGGCTCGACGACCGCACCGGCCGCGTCGCCCGCAGCGGCGGCCGCGCCCTCGACCGCCAGGAGCTCGTGCTCGACCGGGCGGGCACCCGGGGCGCCCGGGGAGCGGCGCGCTCCCTCGCCGCCGCGGACGCCCGGCTCGACGCCCCGACCCGGGCGGTGGGCGACCGAGCAAGCCGCGCCGCCACGCGAGCCGAGCGCCACCTCGACGGCGTCGCCGCCCGCGTGCGCGCCCACGACCCACAGCTGGCGCTCGCCCGCGGCTGGTCCATCACGACCACCGCCGAGGGCACCCTCGTGCGCACCACGGCCGACGCGCCGCCAGGCGCCACACTGGTGACCCGGGTGGCCGACGGCCTCGTGACCAGCACGGTCGCCAGCACCGATGCCGACCCACCCGGCCCCGATCCGCAGGAGCCCGCCGCACCATGAGCACGCCGACCCCCGTCGACCAGCTGAGCTACCCCGATGCCCTCACCGAGCTGGAGGCCATCTTGGACCGCCTCGAGCACGACGAGCCCGACGTCGACCGCGTCGCCGACGACGTCGCCCGCGCCACCGAGCTCATCATCCACTGCCGCAGCCGCATCAGCGCGGCACGCATCAAGGTCGACCAAGTGGTCGCCGGTCTCACGCCGACCGACGACGGGGACGACGTGACCGAGGACCCGGGCGACAGCTGACGGGGCCGCTCAGCGCTGGTGGGCGGTGCGGGTCTCCGCCGCCACCCGGCCGAGCAACCGGATGAGCGTGGCGATGAGCGACAGGTTCACGAGGATCTGGAAGGTCACCAGGGCGCGGGCGCTCTGGGTCCTCGGTGCGATGTCGCCGTACCCGACCGTGCCGAGGGTGACGACGGTGAAGTAGAGCGCGTCCAACCGGGTGTCGATCGCGGGGAACCCATCCGTGCGCAGCGCGATCGAGTAGTAGCTCCCGGCGAACCCGACGATCACGAGCGAGACGAGCAGCGACAACACGGCGAGTGCTTCACCGAGGGGATGGACGGCCTGGCGGATGCGGGCCACCTTCCAGAACGCGTACGGGACCACGATCACCGTGGCGGTCACGCCCAGCCCCGCGCTCAGGATCCAGTTCTGCTCATCGAGCGGCGTCCAGAAGTAGACGCAGAGTGCCAGCACCGGCGTCAGGAGCGATCGGGCCAGCAGCTTCACGGCATGCCGGTCGAGCACGCCGGTGGCGGACCGCGGCGTGGCCGGTGGCTGGGCGGGAAGCTCGTCGATGCGATCGAGCCTACGAGTCCCCGCAGCGCACCGATCGGACCCTGCTGCTCACTCGACCTCGTCGCAACGGGCGTCGAAGGAGAAAGGCGCCGCCGCGCCGTTCGGGACGGGGACATCGTCGGCGTCGACGGGGACGACATCGCCGGAGAACTGGACGCGGCTGCCGCGAAGCCTGGCCGAGCCGATGGTGCCAGGCGGCGGACCGCTGGAGCCCCGGCGCTCCCAGGCCTCGGCGCCGAACCCGGCGACGCGGGTCTCGTCAGAGGCCGCATCGAGGTCGACGGTGATCCCCGTCGACGCCGGAACACCCGTGGCGTCGTCGTCCAGGCCCATCACCGCCTGCACGATGGCGCCATCGTCGGCCCGGCCCACGACGAAGACCGTCTGCTTGTCGAGTCCGCACGACTCGACCTCGTAGGTCTGGCTCGATCCCCCGATCGACACCACGGCGGAGCGGTCGTCGAACTCGTCCTTGGCGCAGCCCGCCAGCCCCGCGACGAGCACCAGCGCCCATCCCCCCGCGGCGGCACCGAGGCACCGTCGGGCCAGCAGCGAGGTCATCGGCCCAGGATACGGCCGGGACCTGGGCTGCCCCCCGCCACGGACCGCGCAGGTAGGGTCTCCGCCATGCTGACCCTGGTGACGGGTGGCGCCGGGTTCATCGGCTCCAACCTGGCGGACGAACTCATCGCACAGGGCCACGAGGTCCGCATCCTCGACGACCTCTCCACGGGCTTCGCCGAGAACCTCCCCGCCGACGCCCTGTTCTTCGAGGGCGACCTGTGCGACGAGGAGCTCGTCGCCGAGGCGGTGGACGGCGTCGAGGTCGTCTTCCACCAGGGTGCCCGGGGCTCGGTGGCGAAGTCGGTGGAGACCCCCCTCGTCACCGACCGGTCGAACATCCACGGGACGCTCACCGTGTTGGAGGCCGCCCGCCACGCCGGCGTCCGCCGGGTGGTCTCGGCGTCGAGCAGCAGCGTCTACGGCGGCGTCGCCCCCCGCCCCACGCGCGAGACCGAGCCGCTCACCCCGAAGTCGCCCTACGCCGTCACCAAGATGACCGGCGAGCACTACCTGCGGGTCTACTGGGAGCTGTTCGGCCTCGAGACGGTGGCCTTGCGCTACTTCAACGTCTACGGCCCCCGCCAGGACCCGGGCTCGGCGTATGCAGCCGTGATCCCGAAGTTCATCGCCGCCCTGCGAGCGGGCGAGTCACCGATCGTCCACGGCGACGGCGGCCAGAGCCGCGACTTCGCCTTCATCGACGACGTCGTGCGCGCCAACCTCGCCGCCGCCGCCGCACCGGCCGAGGCCTGCGCGGGCAAGGCCTACAACGTGGCCGGCGGGTCCGAGCGCTCGCTCCTCGAGCTGCTCGAAATCTTGCGTGAGGTCCTCGACGTCGACGTCGAGCCCACCTTCACCGAGCCCCGCGCCGGCGACGTGCGCCACAGCTTCGCCGACACCTCCGCCGCGCGGGCCGACCTCGACTGGGCCCCCACGCTCGATTTCGCCGAAGGCCTCCGCCGCACCGTCGGCTGGTTTGTCTGACGCTTCGCTCACCGAAACCAATGTCCGGCTCCCACGGTCCTTCGCACGTCACCGGTTTCGCGACTCACGGTTCTCCTCCCCGACTTCGTCGTTGAGCTACCCATGCCCTGTTCTTCCCGCTCGGGTGCTTGCGGCCCTGGCGGGCCTCCAGCACCGGGCCGCTCGGGCCCTTTCGCCTTCGGCGAACACTGACGCCCACTCGCGTGGAAAGGGTCATGCCGTCCCACGGCGCCCGCTCTCACCCGTCGAATGGGGGATTGAGAGGCGGTCGCCATAGCCTCGCGGCGATGGCTGGAACCACAGCGACCGAGACGGCGGATCCGCTCCCGGGCGACCTGGGTCTCGTCGCGGCGCGCGTCGAGGGTCGCGTCACCCGGCTGCTCGATGCGGAGACCGAGCGCTGGGGATCGGTCGATGCCGAGCTCCTCCACCCGCTCGAGGCACTGCGCGCCCTGGTCATGGCGGGTGGCAAGCGCCTCCGGCCGGTGTTCTGCCACTGGGGCTTCGTGGCCGCCGGCGGCGACCCCGAAGACCCCCGCATCGTCGACGCCGGCGCCGCGTTCGAGCTGCTCCAGGCCTTCGCACTGATCCACGACGACGTGATGGACGGCTCGTCGACCCGCCGCGGGGGGCCCGCCGTGCACCGCCGCTTCGCCGACCGCCACGCGGCCGAGGTCTGGGCCGGCGAGTCCCGGCGCTTCGGCGAGGGGGTGGCGATCCTCGTGGGCGACGTCGCCCTCGTCTACTCGGACCTGCTCCTGCCGACCGGCTCGCCGGAGCTGGCGGCGCTCTGGCACGAGCTGCGGGTCGAGCTGAACATCGGCCAGTACCTCGACCTGTCCGGCACCGCCACCGGCGGGGTCGACCGCTCCGGAGCCCGCCGCATCGCCCGGCTGAAGTCCGGCCGGTACACCATCGAGCGGCCGCTCCAGGTCGGCGCGCTCCTCGGCGACCAGCCAGCGCTCGCCACCGCCCTCAGCCAGTACGGCGATCCGCTGGGCGAGGCGTTCCAGCTCCGCGACGACGTCTTGGGCGTGTTCGGACTGGAGGACCGGACGGGCAAGCCCGTGGGCGACGACCTCCGCGAGGGCAAGCCCACCTTGATGTTGGCCGTGGCCAACGAGCGGGCCGATGGCACCCAGCGCGACCTCCTCGGCCGCGTCGGCGACCCCGATCTCGACGAGCAGGCGGTCGCCGACATCCAGGCGCTGTTCGTCGCCACCGGTGCCCTCGACGTGGCCGAGGCAGAGATCGCCGCCCTCGCCAGCCGGGCGGTCTCCGCCTTGCCCGCGATACCGCTCCCGCCCCACGCCGACCTCGCCCTGCGCGACCTCGCCGCGTTCGTCGTCGCCCGCGACGCCTGAGCTTGTGATGCCTCAGGACGGGGTGGGGACGGCCGCGTAGCGGGCCAGGGCGTCGGCCACCGGTTCGGCGACGACGCCCGGCTCGGCCGCCACACCGGCGAGCCACGGCGGCCGGACGACGGCGGCCACCGCGATCGGCGCATCGAGGCCGGAGAACTGGAGCGCCTGGCGGGCGTAGGTGGTGGCGTAGTCCTCGGGCCGCACGTCACGGGCGAGCTCGACCAGGGCGAACGGGTCGGGGAGCCCGCTCTCGACGGACGCGGCAGCGACGGCGTCGACGGTGGGCGCGACCACCGAGGGGGAATGCGGGGCCGGCCCGCCACCGGAGAGCCCAGGGCCGTCGCACAACACGACGCCGACCACCAGGCCTGGCCGGGCACCGGCGATCAGCAGGGCGACGTAGGCCCCGAGGCCCCGGCCCACGATGGTGGCGGGACCGAGGTGGGCGAGGGCGGCGTCGACATCGGCCATGAGGATCTCTGCCGTGTAGCCGCCCCCCGGAGCGCGGCTGGAGCCACCGTGGCCGGTGAGGTCGAGCCCGAAGACCGGTCCCGGCCAGTCGGCCGCTAGCTCCGGCGCGGTCGGTGGCGTGTGCTCGCCGAGCCCGTGGAGCAGCAGCAGCGGCCGGCCGGCACCGGGGCGCAGCTCGTGGAGGGCCAGCTGCACCTTGACGTGGGTGAGCATCGTGGTGGACCGGGTGGCGACGCTCACGAGATCAGCTCCAGGGCGAGGTCGGCCACGACGGCGGGCTTCTCGATGTGGACGAAGTGGCCCACGCCATCGAGCGGCACGAACCGGGCACCGGCAGGGAGGTTGGGGATGACGTCTTCGGGCAGCGTGCCCCAACCCATGGTCTCGATGTCGAGGCCGAGGACGCACAGGACCGGCATTCCGAGCGACGGGAGGCGCGACATCGACCACTCCGGTCGCCACGGCCCGAAGCCGCCCATGCGCATCGACGCGTCGATCTTCCAGCGCCAGCCATCGGCCTCCTGGTATGCGCCGATGGGGACGAGGTAGCGGAGCCAGGCGGGGTCGAGGCGGGGGTTCATGTACCCACGACGTTCGGCAAGCTCCTCGATGGTGCCGGGCCGGCGGATCTTGCCCGCGGCCGTGCGGCGGTGGTCGAGCCACCCCGCCAGCTCGCCGTTGAGAAGGCGGGTGCGGTGGTGGTCGGGCACGTCGGGCCACGACCGGGCCGAGGGCAACCCGTCGAGGTTGATCACGTGGCTCACCCGGTGCGGGAGGGCGTCGGCCAGCTGGAGCATCAGCGCCCCGCCCTTGGAGTGGCCCAGCACCGGGATGGCTCCGGACGTCGCCGAATCCAGCACGGCGGCCGCGTCGCGCAGGTCCGCGTCCCACGAGTACAGGTGGGCGTGCTGGGAGTCGCCGTGGCCGCGCTGGTCCCACGAGACCACGCGCCAGCCCTGGTCGGCCACGAGCGGCGCCAGCGTGTCGTACGTGCCGGCGAAGTCGAAGCCGCCGTGGGCGAAGAGGATCGGCGGCGCATCAGCGGCGCCCCACTCCCAGACGCACAGCTCGATGCCCCCGCTGTCGACGGTCCGACGGCGGTCTGGCCGACGGGCCCCGGGGAACGGCGTCAGGTCCCCCACCTCCGCCCGGGTCGGAGCCGGCGGGACGGCGGTCGGTGCGAGCATCTGCCGAGGCTACCGCTCCTTCTTGACCCACCGGTCAAGTTCGGTCCACCGGTGACCCATGACCAGCCGGGGCTCAACCGGGATCGGGAAGGGGCCGAGCCGTACAGTGGAACGCTGTGACCGCCACGCCCCACCCTGCGCCTGCTGACGGTCCGCCCGTGCTCGCCGAGCCGCAGCCTGACGGACCGGAGATGGCCGGTGGGTCGGGCGGGCCTGGACGGTCCGGCGGTCCAGCGGGATCGCAGGGGTCAGGCCGCGGCGGGCGCTTCACCTCGCTGCGGGCCCGCGGCCGCGGATCGGCCTCCCGCCACCTCCTGACCGGCTCCACCGTGCTCGTGCTCGGCGCCGCCGTGCAGGGCTTCGGCGGCCTGGCGTTCTCCGTCGTCGTCAACAAGATCGATGTCAAGGCGGACTTCGGCGATGCCACCGCCCTGTTCACCTCGGTCCTGTTCGTGACCTACCTCGCGGGCCTCGGCCTCCCGGTCGCCCTGGCCCGCTACGCACCGGACCGCAGCATCGACAGCCACGTCGTGTTCAGCTGGGCCGCGCTGGCCACCATCCCCGCCTCGATCGTGGCGTCGGGCGCCTACCTCGCCCTCGTCGATCCCCAGGCGGCGCAGACCGTGCTCTGGGACTGGAACCCGGTCCTCGGCTTCAGCGTGTTCGCGCTGGTGGTGGTGGGCTCCGCGTTCTCGCTGATCGTCGACGTCCGCTTCATGACCATGCGACGGTGGAACCTGGTCCTGGCCCGGATCTGCCTCGTGGCGGTGGCCAAGATCGCGCTGCTCCCGCTCTTCCAGTCGTCGGACCAGCGGGCGCTGTGGATCTTCTTGGACCTGGGCGCACCCGTCGCCATCTCCGGCTTCCTCGGCATCTTCCTGGTCTCCAAGGTGACCGGCGGCCGCCACCGCCTCCGCCCCAAGCCAGCGACGACGCGCGCCGCGGTGCGGTACTCGGCCATCAACTACATCTCCACGCTCGCCTACCAGGCCCCCTACTTCGCGCTCCCGGTGATCGTGCTGAGCAACGTCGACAGCGCCACCAACGGCAGCTTCTACGTGGCCTGGGGCATCGTCGCCATCGCCTTCTACGTCCCCTCTGCCATCGGACAGGCGCTCTTGGCCGAAGGCGGCAAGGGCGGTGCCCACGTCCGCACCCAGATGCGCCTCGCGATGACGCTCGCCGTGGGCCTCATGGCGCTCGGAACGATCGTCACGTTCCTGGGCAAGGGGCTCGTGGTGGCCGTGTTCGACGAGACCTACCGAGAGGCCGCCCACATCCTGCCGGCGATGATGCTGGCGGGCATCCCCTGGGCCGTCACCTCGCTGCTGCTCACCGAGGCGCGGGTCCTGCACCGCAACGTCGCCACGGTGATCATCACCGTCACGCTCACGTTGTCGATCGTCGTCCCCGCCCTCATCCTCGTCCCCGAGGACGGGCCGCGCGGCGGTCTCGACGGGGCGTCGGCGGCGTGGCTCATCGGCAACGTCTTCGCCGCGGTGGTGGCCGTGGTGGTCACCGGCATCAGCCGGCGCTACACCGACGACAAGCCCGCCGCACGGGAGCTCGACCCCCTGGCTCCGATTGCCTGATCCTGGCCGACCCGGCCGACCCGCCTGACCTTGTCCGCCCGACCGACGTGACGCCTACGCGCAGCGGGTGCCGACCGGTTCGTAGCGCGGCTCGCCGGCGCCGTCGATGGTGACCACCCGCCAGTTGGGCGACTCCTCCGGCTCGAGGAGGTTGGCGTCCTGCAGCGCCTGGTCGTTCGGCGGGTAGAAGCTGAGCTCGGCGTAGAACTGCTCGCTCGCCGCCTTGATCGCCCGCAGCTCCGTCTGGCACTCCCGCGCCGCGGACTGGTCGTCGATCCCGCTCACCGACACGACCGCGATGGTGATCAGCGCCGCGATGACCACCACCACCAGCACCAGCTCCGAAACGGTGAACCCTTGTTGACCCGACAGGCGCCGCCGACCGCAGCTGCACGTTGCTCGAGACGCCATGGAGCGACTCTAGGTGCCCAGCGGCGGCGATCGGCCCGCAGGAAACCCGCGCGGGCCTAGGCCAGGAGCCGGAGCAGCTCGTCGGGGTTCTGCGCCCGCCGGGCCGCCTGCTCCTTGGTCACCACGCCGCGCCGGACGAGGTCGGCGAGCGAGTCATCCATGCTCTGCATCCCGGCCTTGCGGCCCGACATCATCGCGTTGTGGATCTGGTGGACCTTGCCGTCGCGGATCAGGGCGCGGATGGCGTTGTTGGCCAGCATCACCTCGGAGGCGACCGCCCGGCCGCGGCCGTCGACGGTGGGCACCAGCTGCTGGGTCACCACGCCGACGAGCGAGTTGGCCAGCTGGATGCGGACCTGGGCCTGCTGCTCGCCAGGGAACACGTCGATGATGCGGTCGACCGTCTGGGCGGCATCTTGCGTGTGCAGGGTCGCGTAGACGAGGTGGCCGGTCTCCGCGGCGGTGATGGCGGTCGAGATCGTGTCGAGGTCGCGCATCTCGCCGACGAGGATGACATCGGGGTCCTGGCGCATGGCGGAGGTGAGGGCGACGCCGAAGCCCGCGGTGTCGGTCCCGACCTCACGCTGGTTGACCAGCGCCACCTTCGAGTTGTGAACGAACTCGATCGGATCCTCGATGGTGATGATGTGGCACTGCCGGGTGCGGTTCACGATGTCGACCAGCGACGCGAGCGTGGTGCTCTTTCCCGATCCGGTCGGTCCGGTGACCAAGATCAACCCACGGGGGACTTCGGTGAAGGTCTTCACGACGTCCGGGAGTCCCAGCATGTCGAAGTCGACGACCTCGTAGGGGATCACGCGGAAGGCGATGCCCACCGCGTTGCGCTGGACGAAGACGTTGACGCGGAAGCGGACCTTCGTGCCCATCGCATGGGAGGTGTCGAGCTCGTTGCTCTCCTCGAACTTCTGCTGCTGGCGCACCGAGAGGATCGAGTACGCCAGCTCACGCACCTTGGCTGCGCTGAGGACCGGTTCGTCTGGAATGCGGACGAGCTCGCCCACCGTGCGCATGAACGGCGGCTGGTTGGCGGCGAGGTGCAGGTCCGATGCACCCATCTCGAGGATGCGGTCGAAGAGCCGGTAGAGCTCCGCTGACGGCTCGGCGTGGCCCACCGCGCCGCTCTGCGCCGCCACTCCGGTCGAGGAACCGTAGGCCTCCTCGACCGCCTCAGCGACCGACTGCGGCTCAGCCAATCCCAGCTCGACCTCGAGGCCGTTGGCGCGGACGTACGTGGTGACCGCCTTCACCGCAGCCGTGTCGAGGGGGGTGGGGAACGCCACCAGGAGGTCGGAACCGGTCAGCGACACCGGCACCGCGCTGTTGGCCCGGGCGAGCTCCTCAGGCAGGAGCGCGACGGCCTCGGGCTCGACGACCATCGTGTTGAAGTCGACGTAGACAGCCCCGAGGGCCGCGGCCCACGCCGCCGCGATGTCACCGGCGGGCAGCTCGCCGCGCGTGGCGATGACCTGTGGGAAGGGCACCCCGGTGTGCGCGGCCTCGTCGAGCGCCGCTTCCATCACCTCTCTGGTGATGACATGACGGTCGACCAAAGCATCCCCGAAGCGACGGGCCTGGCTGGTGAGCATGGTTGCAATCCCCCCGTGGATCCACTCCCCCACACGGCACCTGATGGGCGAGGACGGATCGACCCTAGCGGACCCTCTCCGCGGCGGCGGAGCCCGGCTGCAGCCGCCTCGACCCGGTCCCCGCCCACTTCCACCCGCACGACGCCAGCTCCCGTGCGAGACTGGTCCCATGCACATCGCCCAGGTCAACATCGCCCCCATCGAGGGGCTGGTCCAAGAGCTCTGGGATCGGGGGGGAACCGACATCCACATCGGCGCGGGCGCGCCGCCGGTGCTGCGGATCGACGGCGAACTGCACCCGGTCACCGGCCGCACCGCTCTCCACCCAGAGGAGACCGAGCAGCTCGCCACGGCCCTGCTCACCGACGATCTCCAAGCGACGTTCCTCGAGCACGGCCAGGTGGACTTCTCCTTCTCCTGGAAGGATCTCACCCGCTTCCGAGGAAACGTGTTCCGCCAGCGGGGCACGGTCAGCATGGCCCTGCGGGCCATCCCCTACGAGATCCCGACGATGGAGAGCCTGCTGCTCCCGCCGGTGCTCGAGCAGTTCTGCACCCAGCGCCAGGGGTTGATCCTCATGACCGGCCCAACCGGCTCCGGCAAGAGCACGACCCAGGCCGCCATGATCGGGCGGATCAACGCCACCCAGCGCCGTCACATCCTCACGCTGGAGGACCCGATCGAGTACGTGCACCACCACCAGCGCTCGGTGATCTCGCAGCGGGAGATCGGCTTCGACACCAGCACCTTCCAGGACGGGCTGCGCGCCGCGCTCCGCGAGGACCCCGACGTGGTCCTGGTGGGCGAGATGCGCGACTCCGAGAGCATCGCCACCACGCTCACGGTGGCGGAGACCGGTCACCTCGTGTTCGCCACGCTGCACACCAACGACACATCGACGGCGCTGGACCGGATCGTCGACGTGTTCCCGTCGGACCGTCAGGCCCAGATCCGGGTGCAGCTGGCGGCCTCGCTCAAGGGCGTAGTCGCCCAGCGGCTGGTCCCGCGGGTCGGCGGCGGCATGGTGGCGGCCTTCGAGGTGCTGCTCGCCAACACCGCCGTTCGGGCCCTCATCCGCGACGGCAAGACGCACCAGATCCGCAACGTCATCTCCCAGAGCGTCCGCGACGGCATGCAGACCCTGGAGCAGTCGCTGTCGGTCCTGCTGGCCCACGGGCTCATCACCTACGACGACGCCCTGCAGCGGGCCCTGGTGCCCAAGGAGCTCCGGTCGCCTGGTCCGGTCCAGCCTGCGGTCTCCGCGGCCGGCTGACGCCCAGGCCGCCCGTTAGGCCGCTCCGCAGAACAGCATCGAGGCCCCGCCATCGGCGGGGCCTCGATGCTTCCGGGCAGCGGTCGGCTGGTCGAGGTGCTCGATCGACGATCGACCGCCCGTGACCCGATCGGAAAACGACGGAGGGGAGGTGCCCGCAGGCACCTCCCCTCCGTACCGGTCGTACCGGAGGCCGGACCTGATCGAGATCAGGCCCGGCGAGCCGGTTGGATCAGGCGCACTTGCCCTGGGCCGTGATGTCCACGTCCGGCGGGGTACCGCCGGTGATCTCCACCGTGTGGAGCGCCGTGGCGGAGTCGAACTCCGACAGGAAGTTGGCGGCCTCGAGATCGTCACCATCGATCGTCCCAGAGGTCGGCTCTTCCTGGGCGATGTACGCCTCGGCCGCGGTCTGGATGGTGCGGCGGTCGGTCTTGCATGCCGACTGCTGGCCGCGGTCGGTGATGCCGGAAACGGCGAAGACGACGACCGCGGCAAGGATGCCGAGGATGACGATGACGACGAGGAGTTCGATGAGCGTGAAGCCCTTCGCCCCAAGGCTCTTCTCGTTCCACTCTTCAGTTGACTGGATGTGCTTCAGCACAAGTCCCCCCAAGGGATGTCATGGGCGGCCGGACCTCTCGGTGGCCGCCGGGTTCGGTCTGTCCCACGGAGGCTCCATGCGACAGGGGCACATACTACGAAATCCTGAAGGGTCGTGTATGTGGGCCGTTCGGATCAACCCTCGGCGAAAGACCTAGCGGGCGGCACGATCGAGCCGATGAGGCGCCGCTAGACCCGGCGCCGCAGCTCCCAGCTCAAGATCTTCGGCACGATCGCACTCTGCGTCTTGTCCACCGAGTCGCTGGTGTCACGATCGAAGCGGACGCGGGCGACGGCCACGTCCTCGGTGACCCCCGTCCCGCAATCGGCCCAGCCGACCCGCACCGGGTTCGCGGCGTCGTTGCCGCACTTGATCGTGATGGTCACATCGCGGGGGACCTGCACCCCGTCCACGACCTTGCCGGAGTCAGCCGCGGCGCCACCGGTCGACGGTGTCGTGGCCTCACACTCCATGGTGAAGTACCCGGCGCCGACCACGACGTTGACGTGGCCTTCGACCGCGACCTGGACCCGGCACGTTTCCGTGCTTTCGGACACGCCGAGCGTGGGGTTGAGGACGAGATACTGGATCCCCGAGTTGAGCGCGGCCTCGACCCCGAACCGGTTGGTCCGCTCGACCTTGTAGGCCCGGCTGCTGCGCGCCCCCACCTGGGCGAAGCCGAGGAGTCCGATGGTGAGCGACATGACCACAGTGACGAACAGCAGGGCGAGGATGAGCGACGACCCGGACTCACCGGACTGAGGGCGCGAGCGCGGCTCCGGCTGCCGCGTCGCGTGACGGACCCTCATCCTTCCATCCGGATGTTGTTGTACCAGAGCAAGCCGTTCGATCCTTCCGCACCCTGAACTCCCGTTCCGGCGCTGCCCTCGCTGCCCACCGAGCCATCAAAGGCGGCGCCGGGGCACACAGTGCTGAAGGGGTTCAGGGTCTGGCATCCACCATGCCCGCCCTTGATGCCTTGGTTTCCACGGGTACCGTTCACGCCATACGAGCCACCAGGTCCGGCGCCACCGCCCGGGGAAGCGATGGCCGCATCACTGGTCTTGGCGCCACCGATCCGAACCCCCCCCGTGATCGTCGGCTGCGGACTGGTGTTGCCGCCGGTGAGGACGCTGATGATGGCGATCGAGGGGCCGCCAGCACCGCCGCCGCCGCCAGCACCGCTGCCGCCACCGCCGCCACCACCACCGCCACCACCACCCGTGCCGTTGCACGGGTTGCAGGACTGACCACCACCGTTGCCACCGTTGCCGCCCCGGCCACCGTTGCCACCGTTGCCGCCCCGGCCGCCCGCACCGCCGTAGTCGGCCGAGACATAGGAGTGCAGGACCGCCAGCGTGGAGTTGTGGACGTAGATCCCGAACGACCCACCGCCGGCGCCACCACCGGTGCCGCCGGCGCCGCCGCCACCACCGGTGCCGCCACCGCCACCACCGCCACCCCAGTTGGAGGCACCCATGCCACCGCCACCGCCGCCACCGCCACGGCCGTCGCCACCAGCAGTACCGGCCTGGCCAGGCTGGCCGATCCACGTCTCACCAACGGTGAGCGCGGCCCAGTCACCGCGCGCGCCGCCGGTACCTCCGCCACCGCCGGACCCTCCGCGGCCACCACCTGGAGGACTGCCCTCGCCGAGTCCACCGGCATCGCCACCTCGACCACCCTCTGCCGCACCGGGCAGGCCCTGGCTTCCCGGTGTGCCCGCCCTTCCGTCCCTATAGGGATCGTCAGCTCCGTGGCCCCCCACGCCACCTGCCCGGTAGCCCGTGTGGCCGGGGTACGGCACACCAATGTGGCCCCCGTTGTTCCATCTGTCCCACAGCGAGTCCCAGTTGCCGCTGAACAGGGTGCCGAACCAGTCCGCCAAGCCTTGCAGGAACCGCACCCCGTTGCCCCCGTTGTTGGCCGTCACCCCGGCTTCGCCGGCTGTGCCGGCTGTGCCGGGTGTGCCGGCTGTGCCAGCCTGCGCAGCGACAGCGCTGTACTCGACCGACAGCGTCGAGCCGGTCGCCCGGATGCCGTACCCCGAGGCACCGCTCCCCGCAGGGGTGCCCGAGTCGACGTACATCTGACGGATCCTGAGGTTCGAACGACCGTTGACGTAGATTCCGGTGGCCGTCGCGCTGTAGCCGGGATCGGTGACGTTCGGCTTCGAGGTGTCGACCTGACCGACGATCGCCGACCTTCCCTCCGCGAGCTCACCGTCGCTCGGCTTGAGGCTTCCGGGCACGCCTCGGACCCATCTCGAGTTGAACCCGCCCACCAGTGTCCGGTTGTCCGCGTAGTCGTTGCCGTGGATGTTGACGGTGCCGGTGTACGGGTTGCCGTTGTTCCTGTTGACCAGCACGTTTGCCTTGGCCGAGTCCTTGGCGACCTTCAGACCATCGAGGATCGAACAGACCGGCTTCTTCGTCGTGCTCCCGTTCTCGGCGCCGTAGGTGCCGCAGCCTGACGCAGGGTTGACGAACACGGAATCCTGCTCACGCCAGTCGATCCAGAGGGAGAAGCCCTCGACCCCGCCGTAGACCTTCTCCCCGCGGCCGGACTCCTGGAGCTTCGTGTAGATCTTGTACTCGCCGCCGTGGAACGTGTACGCCGGCTGGGTGAAGGCGGGGCCGCTCGACGGGGTGAAGGTGGTCGACGTGAAGGTGAACGGCATCCGCCACTGGCCGTCCTTGTAGTAACCCGGGACGTAGGGCTGAGGTCCGGTCACATCGGCGAAGTCCGCGCTGCCCAGGCTGCCCGTGAGCCACCGTCCGGTCTCGACCTGTTGGATGGCGAAGCTCACCGTCAGGGCCGGCGATGGGTCCAGGCCCGGCGGCAGCGTGAGCTCGTTGTTGGTGAGCGTGAGCTCCGTCGCCACCACCGTGTTGTTCACGTCGTACTGGTCGTACACGACGCCGTTGGTCGCGTCAGCGGACTTGCTGGAGCTGATGATCCTCCCGGACTCCTGCGGGACCCCGGCGCCGAAGACACGGCGCGTCGCGGTGATCCCCATGACGTACGGCTCGGTGAACGGCAGGTTGAGACCGCACTTGAACTCGTCGCAGGCCGGGTGGAAGCCGGAGGCGTCCGGGTCGAACCATCCGAAGACCTGCTGACCTGCCACGCCCTTGGTGCCGACGTCCTCGGCGACGGTGATGTAGGTGCCGCTCGTGGCGCCCGTTGTGAGCGGCGCGTTCGGGCACTCGGTCCGGATGACCGCAGCGCTCTCGCCCGACCCCGTCTGGAAGTAGCTGACCCGCTTGACCTGCGTGGCCCCGGCGGAGGTGAGCTTGCTGCTGTTGAACGTGACGATGAAGTAGCCCGTTGGGGAGAACCCCGTGGGCTTGCAGGACATGGACTCGACGTTGGAGACGCCGGCGGCATCGACGGACGCCACGTCGTTGGTGAAGCGCGACGCGAGGGTGTCCCGGTTGATCGACGCACCGAGGTTCTTGTTGACGCTTCCGGTCACCCGGAAGCTGGTGAGGAGCGCGGTACAGAGCGGGACGATGATCACGCCGAGAACCGCGACGGCGACGACCACCTCGACGAGGGTGAAGCCCCGCTCGCTCGCCGGACCCTGCGGTCGCAGGGTGAGCTTCGGGTGGTGATGCGCGCGAGTCGTCATGTCAACACGGTCCTCGGTCTGCGTTCGAGTAGTTGGTGGTCGGGCAGCGCTGATCTCGTTTGGTCACGACGATCTCATCTACCTTGAGGAAGCCATGCGCGCCGCCGCCGTCGGGTTTCTCCACGACGATCTTGATCTGCTGCAGCCCGCCGTCACGCTGGAGCACGCCGGCGGCCGCCTGCTCCGAGGTGAGGTTCATGGACTTGATGTCGGCGCACCGGTAGAACCCTGCAGGCCCCCAGGAGCTCCACTGAGGCACATCGACGTTGCCGTCGGGATCGCTGGCATCGCCAGCTTCGTTCGAGAGGAAGGACGCGGAGACGTCCGGACCGAGCAGGTAGCGAATGTCGGTGATGCGGACGCGCCAGGTGCTGGGGAGCAGACCCGTGGGGGCTTCGGGCACGTAGCCGGCGTAGCTCGCCCACGGGTGGTTCCAGTCGGTGTTGCCGTTGTTGTTGTCCGGCACGCCGTCATTGGCCGCCGCGCACGGCCTGTACCTGTAGGCACCGATGGGTTCGAGCAGACGGTCGGCGGTGGCCGACAGCACCTGATTGGCCCGGCTCGCCTCCTGGTTGTCCTTGGCGATGCGGGCCGACGTGATCATCCCGCTCAAGATGGCGGTGAACGCCATCCCCATCAGCGCCACGGCGACCAGGATCTCAAGGAGCGTCTCGCCCGTCTCCGGACCCCCGGTGCGGGTCCGACCAGGGTCGGCCGGGCACACCCGAGGGCGCCGGGGATGGAACGAGAACCTCATCAGAGGTCGTCTTCCATGCCGCCGAGGACGCCGTACATCGCCGAGATGAGGGCGACGGCCACGAAGCCGACGATGAAGCCCATGAACACGACGACCGCTGGCTCGAAGAGATCGGTGAGGCGCTTGACCTTGAACTCGGTCTCGGTGGCGTAGAAGTTGGCCGCGGCTTCGATCTGCTGGTCCAGGGTGCCGGTCTCCTCGCCCACGCGGATCATCTGGATCGCCGCGTTGGGGAAGAGCTCGGTGCGCGCCAGGGGCTCGGCCACGCCGTCGCCCTCGAGCATCTCGTCACGCGCCTTGCGCAGGTGGAGCTGGAAGACCGGGTTGTTGGTCGACTCGATCGCCGCGGCCATCGTGTCGGGCAGCGGCACGCCGGCACGCATCATGGCGCCGATGATCCGGCAGAACCGCTCCACGGCGGAGTAGCGGAGGATGATGCCGATGACCGGGAGACTCAGGAGCATCTGACCCCGCTTGACCCGCGCCTTCTCGTTGCGGCTCACCGCCATGTTCGCGACGATGGCGAGCACCAACAGCAGGAGCAGCACCCACCAGAAGTTGGACATGAACTCCGAGAAGCCCAGCAACATGCGGGTGGGAAGCGGCAGCTCAGCTCCGAGGTCACCGAAGAAGTCGACGAACCGTGGCAGCACGAAGGCCACCATGACGAGCATGGTCAGAATGCTCATCGCCACCACGACCAGCGGGTAGGTCAGTGCGCTCTTGACCCGGGAGCGGGCCTCCAGGTCGCGGTCGATGTAGACCGCGAGCTGGTCCAGCACGGTGTCGAGCTGACCGGTGAGCTCGGCCGAGCGGAGGATGCCCAGGTAGTACGGCGGGAAGACCGAGCTGTGGGGGGCCAGGGCCTCCGAGAACGGGACGCCGCCCTCGAGCGACTCTCGCACGTCGCCCAGGATCGCCTTGAACCGCTTCGAGTCAGTTCCGTCCTCGACCACGCGCACGGCATCCACGATCGGGATGCCGGTGCGCACGAACGCGGCGACCTGGCGGGAGAAGTGCATGATCTCCTGGCGCGGGACGCGCTCGGGGGAGACCTCGATCGCAGCGAAGCCCTTCTTCTCTTTGATCGACTTGATCTTGAAGTTCTGACGGATCAGGTCGTTCTCCGCAGCGGAGAGGCTGACGCTCTCCACGGTGGACTTGACCTTCTGCCCGTCCGCAGTGAGGGCGGTGTACTTGAACACGGCCATGAGTGGATCCCCCGGTACTTCGACGCGCTCAGAGAGCGCGAGACCAGCTACAGAATGTAGATGGTCCGCATGACTTCAGCAATTGTAGTGACATCATCGGCCACAAGATGCAGCGCCTGATCACGCATCGGCACCATGCCCTGTTCGATCGCCAAAGCCCGGATCTCGGCGACCGGCGCGTTGCGGACCACCAGGTCGCGCATGTCGTTGGTCACCTCCAGGATCTCGTACACACCGACACGGCCGGAGTAGCCCGTTCCCGAGCAGGCGGCGCAGCCTCGCCCGTGCCGGAAGATCTCCTTCGGGGGGCCCTCCGCTCGCTCGTAGAACGCCAGGTCCTCGACGGAGGGCTCGTACTCCTCGAGGCACTCGGAGCAGTTGCGCCGGATGAGCCGCTGGCCCACGACGGCGAGCATCGATGACGCGAGCAGGAAGGACTCGATGCCCATGTCGAGGAAGCGGTGCAGCGCGCTGGTGGCGTCGGTGGCGTGGATGGTCGACAGCACGAAGTGACCGGTGAGCGCCGCTTGGATGGCGATGCGGGCCGTCTCCACGTCACGGATCTCGCCGACCAAGATGGCGTCGGGGTCTTGGCGCAAGATGGAGCGCAGGCCGGCGGCAAAGGTGACGCCGGCCTGCTCGTGGATGCTGATCTGGTTGATGGTGGGGAACGTGTACTCGACCGGGTCCTCGACGGTCATCACGTTGATCTCATCGCTGTTGATGGCCATCAACGTGGCGTAGAGCGTGGTGGTCTTGCCCGAGCCCGTCGGGCCCGCGCAGACGACCATGCCGTACGGGGACTTGATGATGTCCTGGTACACCGCCGCGGTCTCCTCGGCCATGCCGAGGGTGGCGACGTCGTAGAGCGCCCGCGTCTTGTCGAGGATCCGCAGCACGGTCTTCTCGCCGTGCTGCGTCGAGGTGGTGCTGACCCGGATGTCGAGGCTGGCGCCTTCGACCTCGGTTTCGATCTGGCCGTCCTGCGGGCGCCGCCGCTCGACGATGTTCATGTCCGCCATGATCTTGATGCGGCTGACCAGCGCCTGCGCCATGGCCTGCGGGAGCGACAGCACTTCGTGGAGTGCACCATCGACCCGGTTGCGGACGCGGACTCGGTCGCCCATCGGCTCGATGTGGACATCAGACGCCTGATCCCGGACGGCTTGGCTCAGGATCATCGAGACCACCTGCACCACCGGCGCGGTCTCGTCCACCTCGTTGACCGCGGCACCCGCGGTCGAGGCGCGCTCGGACGCACGGGCCTCGAAGACGCGGACCGCATCGGACACGACCTCTGTTGCACCGTATGCCTTGGCAATCGCCTCTTCGAGCTCGGTCGGCGATGCGACTGCGAGGCTGATCGGGTGACCGGTCAACTCCTCGAGTTGGCGGATGAGGCCACGTTGGGTGGGATCGGCGACGACCACCAGGACCACGTTGCCCAACCGAGAGAGGGCGATGGCGCTGAGCCGCTCGGCTGCGGCGCGATCGAGGAGCGCCACGGTGTTGGGGTCGAACGAGGCCCGCCCCAGCGAGGCCCGGTCGACCGAGAACTGACTGGCAAGGGCGTCCGCGAGTTGCTCCTCGGTGATCACCTCGTCGGCGATCAACCGTTCACCCAGCCGCCCGCCGTCTGCGGCTTGCGCCTTCAACTGCGCATCGAGGGCATCCTCATCCAAGAGACCAGCTTCGACGAGGATCTTCCCGAGCTTCGCCCGCACGGGCACCAGCGCGGTGGAGGCGCTCGGTCCAACGTCTTCGGGCAGGTCATCCCCGCCATCGGCCGCTACCGCCTCGGGCGGGGCCGGTGCGTCCCCCGTCCTTGCCGTCACCAGCCCGGCGTCCCTGCCCTTCTGTCGCCTCAGCGCCAAGGGATACACCCTGCAGTCGCACGTAGCTCGAACACCGAATCCCCCCGGAACGCTTGGAACGACGCGCCGGAACCGGCGCCTGTCGGCACCATACCGCACGCCTCCTCCGCCTGGTTCCCTCACCGCCCCGGCGTGCCGGTTTCGACCAGGAGGGTCGTGGTGAGAAGCTGGCGCCATGACGGGAGCCGGGCCGAGCATTCCGCCGAACCGACCCGCTGGGGTCCGCACGACCCGACGACGGGGGCGCACCTCGGCGGGGCAGACCGCCACGCTCGCTGCGCTCAGCGCCGCCTGGCGGGTCGACGCCGCCGACGTGGCCGACGAAGCCGACCAAGCGGTGACGTTCGGGCGACCGGGCCCCTTCTTCGTCGACATCGGCGTAGGGAACGGCAGCGCCACGGTGTCGTGGGCCGCGGCCCACCCCGCAGCGAACGTGCTGGCGGTCGAGCTGCACCGTCCCGGTGTGGTGAAGCTGCTCCGCGCCCTCGACGACGGGGGGCCGCCCAACGTCCGCGTGCTCGAAGGCGACGCGCTGGTCGTGCTCGACGCGCTCGGCGACCAGACCGTGACCGAGCTGCGCGTCTTGTTCCCCGACCCGTGGCCCAAGCGCCGCCACGTCGCTCGGCGGCTCGTCGACCGATCGTTCGTCGCCACCGTGACCCGGGTCCTGGTACCGCGCGGTCGGCTCCACCTGGCCACGGACTGGGCGGACTACGCCGAGCACATGCGCACGATGGTCGCCACCGAGCCCCGCCTGGTGCCCGACCTCGACGGGGGTCCAGCGGAGCGGGGCGTCACGACCTACGAGCGGCGAGGCATCGAGGCGGGACGGACCATCGTGGACCTGGCCTACCGCCTCGGCCCAGCAGACCTTGCAGATAAGAGGGCGCCGGCGGATCGACCCTCGGCGTGAGGTTCAGGCTGACGGCTCCGACGGCGCAGCCGGGCGGACCGGCTGCGCCATGGCGTCGGCGCTGGCCTGGGCGATCTCCTCATCGGTCATCGCCTCCAGCCGGGCCAGGTCGCTGGCCAGCTGCTCAGGGTCGATCGTGGCGGATTCGGCGATGACGTCGCCGGTGCCGTCGGGCCGCACCCAGCCCACGCCCGGCTCGTAGCGTCGGATGACCTTGGCGGGCACGCCGCCGATGACGGAGCGGTCGGGGAACGTCCCGCGCACCACGGAGCTGGCCGCCACCACCACGTGCTTGCCCAGCTGGGTTCCGGCCAAGATGACCGACCCGTGGCCGATCCAGCAGCCGTCACCGATCACCACCGGCGTGTGCTTGCCGAGCTGCTTGCCCGGCGGGGTGGCCGGATCGGAGTACCCGTGGTTGGCATCGGTGACGTACACCTCCTGGCCGAACCAGACGTCGTCGCCGATCTCGATCGACTCGTGCGCGACGATCCCCGAGCGCAGACCGATCACGCTGTGGTCCCCGATGGTGAGGACGCGGTCGGGCAGTCCCGGCTGCGTGGGGTGGTAGCCGGCCGCCAGCGTCACCCAGGTGTTGATGGTGGTGCCCCGCCCCACGTGGATGTGGCGCTCGCCGTAGAGCACGGCGGTGGGGAAGCCCATGATGCTCCCCTCGCCGAAGGAACCGAAGCGCTCCGCGGCCGCCGTGCCCGGAGCGATGGCTCCGGCGACGCGCAGGCGCGCCCACCCGCGCTGGATGGCTTCGTTCGTGACGCGGTGGAGGCGCCGGGCGAGTGGTCGAGGCAGCACGGCGGCAGCGTACGACGCGCCACGCAGCCGGTCCCAGCGCGTCCCGTTGGCCGGAGCCACCCCGGCATCCCTAGCCTGTGGCGGTGACCACCATCGAGGAGCCGCACCCCGCTGCGCCCACCGTCGCCGCCGACCCGTCGATCGCCTCCGGTGAGGTCGGCGCCGGAGAGGCCCGCTGCCCCTTCCCGCACGGCCTGGCTCCCGAGACCGCGACGTGCCCGGTGCCCCACGGCACCTCCACCACCACCGCCCCGCCGGTTCACCGGTCGAAGGCCGATCTCTGGGTCCGGAAGGTCCTGCGCATCAGCGAGAAGCCCGAAGGCGTCTCGGAGACCCAGGCGAACAAGACGTTCCAGAAGTCGATGCTGATCTCGGCGACGCGCTGCACGCTGACCTACGTCGTGTTCCCGATCATCATCCCGCTGCTCGGGATCCTCAAGGGCGTCGAAGCCCCCCTCGGCATCGCCATCGGCAGCTTCGCCATCGTGTGCGACACGTTCACGATCCGCCGCTTCTTCGCCGCCGACCACAAGTACCGCTGGGCCTTCTCGGCCATCGCCCTCAGCATCATCGGCCTC
>CAZCVS010000006.1:0-25331 GCA_964501845.1 uncultured Iamiaceae bacterium | reverse complement strand
TCTGCTTGCGGCTGCCGTTGAGCAGGTCGTCGAGGAACATGGCCTTGAACTCGGGCCGCTCGAGCAGGGCACGGTCGCCGGCGGGCGAGAGCCGGGCGAACAGGTCGAGCCCGGGCGACGCCAGCGGCTTGACGACCCGGATGACCCCGGTGAGCCCGATCCCGATGGGCACGCGTCCGACGGCGATGACCGGTGAGAGGCGCTTGCCGAGGGCCACGAGGCCGCCGCCGATGGCGTCGGGTCCCACCGTGGGAGCGACACCGCCGAGGACGCCGACCGCTCGGATCCGGTCCGGGAAGGCATGGCCGGCGGCCAGGGCGTACGGCCCGCCTCCCGACAGCCCGACGACGACGAGCTCGTCGAGACCGATCTCGTCGGCCACTCGCTCCAGGTCTGGGGTGAAGTCCACCATCGACCGGTACACGTGCGGGGTCGACGAGCCGATCCCCGGCCGGTCGATGCCGACGATGCGAAGACCGTGCTCGGCGGCGAACACCCGGGCCTCGGCAGGGACCTGGCGCCGCGCACCAGGGGTGCCGTGCAGCCAGATCACCGCAGGTCCGTCCGGCGTCCCGAACTCGGCGAAACCGAGGCGGCGCCCGCCCCCGACGCCGACCGTCCCCTCCAGTCGCGGCGCGATGGCATCGACGTTCCCCTGTCCCATGCCGCCAGCCTGCCACCGAGCGGCGGGGTCAGCTACACGTAGTCGTTGCGGCGCAGCCAGCCGAGGGCGAACCAGCCCCAGATCGGTGGCAGGTAGGCCGTGCACGTGCGGGCGGTGAAGGTGGCGGCCACGGCGGTGGACTGCTCGACGCCCGCCGCGGTCATGCCGGCGATGAGGCCGGCCTCGATGACGCCCAGCCCGCCGGGCACGGGGGCGGCGCCACCGAGCAGGGAGGCGAGGGAGTTGATGACGATGATCGTCGCGAGGGGCAGCGACGCGCCGTACGCATGGAGGGCGGCGTAGATGACCAGGGCGTAGGCGATCTGGGAGCAGAGGTTGCCGCCGAAGATCCGCACCGCCTTGCGAGGGTCGGTGAGGATCTCGGCGAGGTTCTGCTTCGCCGCCGCCACCTGCGGACCGACGGAGCGCGTGAGGACCGCCCGCAGCTTCGGCACCAGCATCAGCGTCGTCACCGACACGCCGAGGACCACGATGCCGAGGAGGATGAAGGTCTCGATGTTGCTGGGGCTGCCACCGACAGACGAGGCCGACACGTCGACGTTGGTGAACACGATGGCCAGCACGATGAGCACCATCTCGACGATCCCGTTCACCAGACCGTTCATGACGCCGGAGCTGGCGGCCACCGCGACCGCGAGTCCCTGCTTCTGGAAGAACCGGATCACGAGGGCCGTGTTCGCCACCGTGCCGCCGATGAGGCCGGTGAAGTTGTTGGCGAACTGCTCCGCCAGCAGCGGCCCGAACGGGAGCGGCTGCGACACCGTTCCCTGCACCGAGATGGTGCCGAACACGTTGGGCGAGAACGAGATGGCGAACGCGAGCAGGACCCAGGTCATCTCCGCGGTCTGCAACGTGCTCCAGAGGTCGACGCCCGAGAACTGGGCGACGATCAGGTAGAAGCCGACGAACGTGGCCGCCGCCATGGCGATGCTGCTCGGCGAGACCCGCCGGAGCCCGATGAGCTCCGGTACCTCGACCCCCGTCCACGCGGCACCGGCCTCTCGCAGGTCCTTGAGCTGGCGCTTCCGGTCGTGCAGCGCCCGACGGGAGGACGGCGAGAGGGCCGCCGATTCCAGGAAGGGCAGCAGCTCGGCCAGGCCGTCATCGCCCAGAGCCCGACCGGCCGCGGCGAGCGCCCGCTCGTCGCCGACCAGCGCGGCCAGGGTCACGAGCAGATCGACCCGGTCGCGGAGGCGGCGGTCGACGGCCGCGCCGGCGGACCCACGAGAGAGGTCGACGAACGCGATCGTCCCAGCCGTCGTGCGGATCAGGTTCTCCGGGCCGATCATCCCGTGGGCGAGGTGAGCCTCGTGGAGGCGGCCGAGCTGGACCCACGCGTCATCGAGCGTGGCGTCGTCGAGCTCCTCCGGGCCGAGCAGCGAGAACGGCACACCCGGCGGGTCGAGCAGCACCAGGACCGCGGTCTCCTCGGGCCCGGCGGTCGCGGCGATGACGACCTCGCTCACCGGAACGCCGGCCTTCGCCGCCATCAACAGGAGGTAGGCGCGGTGCTCGAGCTGCGACGAGCGGGAGGCGGACACCGACGGCCCGGCGTCGCGGTACATCGCCTTGCGCCAGAGCTTGGCGAAGAAGCGGGCCTCGGTGGCGTCGCGGCCGATGACGACGACCGACGCTGCGGCACCGTCGGGGGCGGCAGCCAGGAAGCGGGTCTCGCCCCACGTCTGGGCGTCGGCGAGCTCGAGGTCGACCAGCGAGACGCCGAGATCGGCGAGCGCCCGGCGCACCTCGCCGCGGGTCGGCGTGGCCTTGGGCGTGCCGACCACCAGGCTGGCGACGGCCGACATCGCCCACCCGAGCCCGAGCGCCCCGACGACCGACCCCATCGGGCCGATCGCCGCCAGGGCCCCACCAGCTACAGCGAGCCCGGAGATCAGCCACACGGCGCGGCGGGCCGGCCGGACCAGGTAGGGAGCCACGGCCAGCAGCACGGCGACCGCGATCGCCAGCCAGATCGCCGTGTCCGCGAACAGGTGCCCCCCGTCGGCGCCCGCCGCGGCCCGGACCTCGTCGATGTGGATGGCGTCAGACAGCACCCACGCGAGGGCGCCGGTGACCGCGCCCAGGACGACGAGGGTCAGCGCCAGCCGGACGTTGCGAGTCAGCAGGAGGGCACCGACCACGACCGCCACCGCGCCCACGGTGCAGCTGACGAAGACGATGGCACCGAGGGTGCCGACCCAGTCCGGCAGACCGGTGAGCCACCGGTAGATCTGATCGTCGCGCGGTGCGAAGCCATCGGTGACGACGTAGCTGGCCGCGACCACGAACACCGCGATGACCAGGTGCAGCGCATCGCTCGGTCGCCGCCGCACGCTGCCCGCCGGGACGACCCCGAAGAACGACGCCGCCCGCGCCCGGTGCTCCTCGATGGGGGCCAGGATCCGGTGCGGGTCCAGCCGCTCTCCCGGCTCGCCCGGGTCGCGAACCGCGTCCCCGCTACTCCCCACCTGGTCCTGGCTCATGGCAGCCGCAGCGTACGCCAGCGCCCGCATCGGCCCGATGGTCCGCGGCCCGCCTGCCGTGTCGTGTGCCAGCTCGTCGATCATCGATCGACGGTCGACAGCAGCCGATCGACCGACTCACCGCCAGGATCTCGCTGAGCGGTCAGCGAGCAGGGTCGGGTAAGGTCACCCCTCGCTGGATCGCCGTCCGCAAGCCCCCGGGCCCAGGTCGACGCCCCACGCGGGTGTAGTTCAATGGCAGAACATCAGCTTCCCAAGCTGAATACGGGAGTTCGATTCTCCTCACCCGCTCCACCGAAACCCCTTGCACTGCAAGGGGTTTCGCCGCGTTTGGTCAAGTCCGGCGGCTCCTGATCGTTTCGGACCGTTTCGGTCGAGTTACGGACCGACCTCCAGGTGCGGCCCTTGCCCAGCCCGACGCCGCTGGTCGCCGAGATCTTCCGCTCCTGGGTCGGGGCCGTCGTTGCTGGCGCGTCGGAGGACCGAAGGGCCGCCGACCACGCGTAGGGCCGCTACTGACCCGATGGAGCTGTGCGGTTCCCCGACACGTCGAAGGTCGCGATGTGGCGAACATGATCATCGGTGTCATGCACCTGCACCACTTCCACGCAGTTGACAAGAAGGGGCGGGACGGTCTTCGGGTCAAGGATTCTCAGGACCATGAGGAAGCCGAGAGGCGGTCCTTGGGTCTCGTACGTCGCCGACTGCTTGAGGTACGAGACCTTGCCGCCGAGTGGGACGGCGGTCGAGTCGACCTTGAGCTCGACGTAGAGGTTGAAGCCCGGGTAGGCGAACTCGACATCCACCCGTCCTCCAGCGACGTGCCGCACCTCGGTGCGGACGTCACCGAACTGGCCCGACTGCTTGATGAACTGCTCGAGGTCAGCGGCGAGGTCCTTCTCGAGCGACCCTTCGTCGAACAGGTAGGGGACCTCGGACGGACCGAGGCTGTCACGGCTGAAGAGGAACGTCGTCAGGATGTGGGCTACCTGATCGACCGCCTCGCGGACCTCATCGGCGTACGCGGCGGAGGCCGAGAAGCTGTCACACACGCGGCGAAGGATGACATCGCCCGAGACGCTTCCGGTCGACGCCCGATCGAGCAACTGCTGTGTGGTGAGGTTGCGGATGATCCGCTCCCGTGGTTCAGCTGGCTGGTCGTTGGTTCCGGAGGGGCCGGCGCTGAGGCCGGCATCGGGTTTTGGGAGCAGGACCTCCGGTGTTTTGCGGGCCTCCTTCAGGAGCTCAACTGCAACGGGAAGGTCCTGCCGTTCCTGATCGCTCGCCGTGCCGTCAGCTTCCCGATCCTTCAGGGTCTCCACGTGCACTGCGAGGAGACTGAGTCGGGACGCCTGGTCCGCGAAGCCAGCTTCGATGGCCGGGGCGATCAGGTCTCGGACGGCTTGCCCATCCTCTGCCCGCCGGAAGACCGACTCAGTGCGCGTCGATCGGTAGAGGTCGACGGTCCTCGAGATGACCGAGGCCGGCTCGTACCAACTCAACTCGGTGAGGTCCTCTGCAGCGCGGCGGAGGTCGCCGGCCAGCCTGCTCCACTCGACGTTGGTGGCCACCGTCCTGTCCGTGACCCAGTGCCGCGATCCGCCGGTGAAGAGCTGGTGCTCCCGGACCGCCTCATGGAGCCGGTCGACCTCCGAGCCCTGGATGGGGTCTCCCGCTACGAGGGCTCTCAGGAGGGCTGCGATCGCTCCGGCGATCACAACGTCGACCCGGTCATCGAGGCTCGCGGCTGCAGCGAGCAGCGTGCGTACCTCGTCGAGGTGACCGATCACCTCATCCGGCTCGGTTGCACGAAGCGCTTGCAAGATCGAAACCCGGGCAAGCGCCACAGCGACATCGGACTCCAGCGTTTCCTCGACCCGTGACGCTCTGCTCGAATCGGCTGCAGGGTCAGCACCTACGAGCTGGAGGAGCTGCTGACGGAGCCCTGACGCCTCCGGCCACTGCTCGATGCAGCTGACGATGCAGCGGCAACCAGATCGGACGTAGACGGGAGACTGATCTGGTTGGAGGGACTCCAGGAGGGTGAACAGCCGCCACGGGGTCGTCCAGCGACCGAGCACGAGCCGGGTCGCGGCCTCAAGCGAGTCCGCAGCAACCAGCGCCTCACGGGTCACGGCCGAGCCAGCGGGCGGCGCTGCCTTTGCCAGCAGGGCGTCTGCAAGGTCAGCGCCGATCGCAGCCACGAGAGCAGGACTGGTGAGGACAACCCCGAGGGCATCGGCCGTCGGCGCCGGACTTGAGGAGGCCACCACCGCGTCCCTGGCGGCCGCCGCCACCAGAGGTTCCACCGTGTCGCCCTCCTGCAAGGAGCCAGCGATCACGTCGAGCACCGGTGTGAGGAGGTCTGAGTCGACAAGACCCTGGAGGAGGCTGGCCTGTTCTTCGGGTCCTCCGAGGTCCGCGACGGTCAGGCTGCCTGTCGCAGCAGCTGCTCGAATCGCATCACTGTTGCTCACATCGCCTCCTACCCCGGCGTCGATGTTGATCGTTCCTCAGTGCAGCCTCTGCAACTGGACAGCTACCAGACGAACCCGTTGTCCCGACCAAGCCGGCATCGATCGTCTTGGATGGTCTCCTCGAGCAGCGGCGTGTTGCGAGTGGCGATAAAGATCTGGATGCCAAGCTCATCGGCGACTTCCCGCAACGCCGAGAGCATCGCTCGCAGATCTTGGTCCGGAATCTCCTCAGCCCCGAGGGAGTCCACGACCAGGAACCCAGGATGCCTTCCGACACCGGAGGATCGCGATCGACGGATCAGGGCGATCGCGGTAGCAACCTTGAGGCGCAGCTGTTCACCTCGCTCCACGTCGCCGTAGTTCTCCTGCGCTCCGCCGGTGTGCACCTTCATGCGGGTCGCTCCGTCGAGGTGTACCTCGCTCAGGTTCGCCATTCCGAAGGAGCGAGCCAGCCTCGTGATGTCAGCGCTGAGCTCGTCGAGAGGCTCGGACTGGGCGTCGGTGACCCAGCCGGAGACGATCTTCTCGGCCGCCTTGAGGACCTCGACCTCCGACTGGAGCGTCGCAAGCTCGGCGGCATCGGGAGCCGCTTCGACAGGAGCCGGCTCCAGGGCCGCGGCAGCGCCCTCGGCCCGTGCGAGCTCTAGTTCGATCTGGTGGCGCTCTGCAGCCAGCGCCGCCTCGTTCCTGCTGGCGGAGACGACGGACGCCTGTTGATCTCGATCGGCTGAAGCGGCAGCGAACTCCGTCTCGATCGCGTGACGGTGGCCCGTTGCCTGATCCGCAACCTGTCGCAGCGCGTCGAGCTCGTCGACCTCGGCCTGCTCATCGTCAACATCCTCGTGCCCGAGCTCTTGGGCGTCGCCGCCGTCGTCGTCGGTAGAGATGTCGTGCGTGCAGACGGAACAGGACGAGCCGTCGGCCTCTGCTTGCAGACGGTCGTCGGTGACCGGTGCCTCGCAGCGAGGGCAGACGCTCGGTCGCATCTTGTGGAAGAAGCTCGTGGCGAGGGCGTCCTCCCGGACGGCGTGGGCGGCGTGTTCTGCGTCCCCGAGATGCGCTAGCGCGTCCGTCTCGTTCTGACGAGCTGCGACCAGTCGCTGTTGCAGGTCGGCTGAGGCACTGTCGAGGTCGGTCAACCTCGTCAGCGCAGTGTCTAGGGCATCCGCCGTCACGGAGGCCGCTGGGGTCTCAGCGAGTCGCTGCTGAACCACGGTGACGACCTCTAGGGCCGCAGCGTGAGCGGCCTCGAGCTGGGCGTTCTGCTGCTCGGCGACCTGTAGCCGCTGTGCGAGCTCGAACTCCGCAACCTTGAGCGCTGATCCGGCCTGGGCCCGGACTGCAGACCAGTCGGTGCCGATGAACATCTGGAGCAGCTTCGATGGAAGGCCGTACTTGTGCTCCCCGACCAGGTTCTCGAGGGTGCTGCCGTTGATCACGAGCGCTGATGCGTAGGTGGGCCAGGTGTGATCGTTGCGGCGACCCTCAGTGGCGATCGAGATCGGAGGGAGGTTCAGCTGCCCCATCATCGTCGAGTTCATGAGCGCCTCGAACTCCTCCGCGTCGCTGAACTTCCCGAGCGTCGACTTGAGGCCGCTGGACGCTGTGCGGACCAGCTCACCGCTCGGCACGTTCTCGTTGAGATCGATGGAAACGTGGAAGGCGGTCGCATCGATCTGGAAGTCGCCCTCGACGTGGTCGATCCAGTTCAGAACATCCGACCGAAGGCTCTGTCGGCCTCGCAGCACCCACATGAGGAGCTCGATGACGCTGCTCTTGCCCCGCAGGTTGCGATCCGAACCGATGCCGTGAAGCCCGGGTTCCACGATCCACTCGAACTCGAAGGGAACTTCGTAGGTTTCATCCTTGTCGACGGTCTCACCGTCAGGGGTCACGCCCGTGAGGGTCTTGGTGCCCCGAAAATAGAGCCTTTGCACGACGAGATGGGCCGGTGCCGGCGTCGCTGCGGTGAGGTCCACCTGGTGCTTGGTCAGCACAGCCTCGATCTCGGCGACCTCCCGGTTGAGCTTCGTCGCCACCTCCTGACCGAGCGCAGTCATGCTTCCTCCTCATTCGATGCTTCACCCGCGTGGGCGGGTGCAGCGCCTGCGAGCGCAACGTTTAGTCGTGCCTCGACCTGATCAGCGATCGAGCCGATGGTCGAGCCCCAGGCCGCGTCCGCGTACGCCTCGCTCTGTGCGTACTGCCGCGCCTTCAGGTCAGTCCCGTTGTCGTTGCCTGCGACCTCGCCGACCAGCCGGGCTTGGCTGACGTACCAGTCCAGTACCTCGGTCGTCGCCATCTCGCTGGCGGCGGCCGCTCCCGCCTCGGTGAGGAAGAACTGCGTGCGCCGCCGTACCGGAGGCACACCGGTACGGCGGACGAACGCCAGGCCGTACACCTCGAGCAGGGCGAACGCATCATCCACGGGCTCGTAGGCGCCGAAGAACCACTTGGGCGTTGGGTAGTGACGCAGGTCAGGTTCCGGATCCGAGAGCAACGCCTTCGCAGTGGTGAGTCGATTCGTCGGCAGGCGCGCCGCTTCGACCGCGGTGAGGATGGCATCCGCCAGGTAGTCCGGGTTCCGCAGCCAGAAGTCCAGCGCTTGCAGACGCCGCTCGCTGCGGATCACCCGGACAGCTGACTGAGGATCTCCTCCGCCGGTGGGGTCCCCGCAGTGGTGGAGCAGGGCCAGCAGACGCACGGCATGCTGGGTTCGGGTCGCTCCGCTTCTGGTCATCACCGCCCCCACCTACATCCCGCCCGTTGGGCGCCTTGCGCGATGCGCTTCGCCCGAAGCCTGCCCGGGTGCTGACCGACAACGGTAGTCCGACGCATGGTCGGCCTGCGTCAGGCCCCAGTGAGCTTCTACGCCGACTCCGGCTTGATGGGCATCACGTATCCGAGCACGGTGCCTCCAGCGCCACGTAGTTGGAGGGCGCGGTCGGGCTCGTTGGCGTAGAAGCCCGTGACGGGCAGAAGGCGTCCAGCCAGATCCAGAAGGTCTCGATTCACCAGCAAGTTGACGCCAGCGGCGGTCGTGGCACAGGCCACGCGGGGTCTCGCTGGATGATCCGACCAGGTCACGATCTTCGACGGCTTGCGCGGCTTGAGAGGTTTCAGCGCGGCATCGAGGGCAAAGAGCCCGGTTGGCCTCCTGTGCTCTGGCCTGTAGGTCCGCAGATCGAGGCAGAACAAGACGAAGGGCGCTCGCCGAACGAACCGGAACTGGTCAAGCGACACGCACTCGGCGAAGGCCGTTGCCCCCTCGAGCTCCGTGATGTTCAGCGCCAGCGAGACGCTGCAGAGCCAGATCTGACCCTCGAACTCACCGCAGACCATCCGACCCCGGCCGGTGAACTGGTCCGCCAACCGCTCGGCGACCTCGATCGCCGCGTCGAGCTCCTGCTGCCCCACTTCTGGTGGTCCGATCGGCAACGAACAACCCCCGTCCTCCTCCGTTGAGATCGCCGACAGCGTACGGGGGTCTCATCACCTGAGCCGTGACTCTCAGATCTGGACGGTGTCGGTCGAAGTCCTGCAGAAGATGGCAGGTCGACGACCTCTGCTGGTCCGTCACCTCTCGGCCGAGCCTGCGGCAGGAAGCGACCAGTGCTAAACCCTGCCGATGTTCCGGAAGAAGACCAGCCCAGCTCCCGCTGCGGCCGCCCCTCGTCCCGAGCCGAGTCCGGTGGAGCGCGCCGCTAGCGGCAACTGGGAGGTACGCAAGGGCGTCGCGGCGGACCCGAGGACTCCGGTGGAGCTTCTAGTCCGCCTGGCCAACGACGAGTCCGAGTACGTGCGCGAAGCCGTGGCTGCCAACACGTCCACGCCGGGGGACGCCCTTCGGCGCCTGGCCGACTACCGGCCCGAGTTCTGCTTCAGCCCCATGCGGAGCGCTGCCGCGGTCCTCAAGAACCCTGCGACCCCGCCCGAGCTGCTCACCGAACTAGCCGCAGAGGCGCGAGGCGAGGGGAGGAGGAAGGAACCCTCGCTCAGCTCCAACTCCCTGAAGGACATCGCCAGCAACCCCTCGTTGGCCGAGGCCGACATGGAGCGGATGGCCAAGGACGGCGAGGAGATCCAGTTGGCCCTCCTCGAGAACCCAAGCCTTCCGCACGCCCTCATCCAAGAGCTTGCAGACTCCCCGCACACCACCGTACGTGTGATGAACGCAGCGTCCGCACGGCTCGGCCGGTAGGCCAGGCGACGGTGCGCCCAGGCCAGCCGGCCCGCTGCGTCCAGGATCCGACCGGTTCCAAGACGAGGTGACCCCGGGCCACCGCGGTGGCCAACGTCCGTCCAAGAACCCGTGTCGGTGGACCGGGTCTATTTCCGCGACGGCTGGGCGTTTCTGGGACTGGGCCCACGGTGGAGTCCATGACATCGACACGACTGGGCTACGCCCGCATCTCGACCACCGACCAGGACGCCGCGCTCCAACTCGACGCGCTAGCAGCTGCGGGTTGCTTCCGCACCTTCACCGACGTCGCGTCGGGCAAGCTGGCGCGGCGACCGCAGCTCGACTCGCTTCTCGAGCAGCTCCGACCCGGCGACACGCTCGTGGTGTGGCGGCTCGACCGGCTCGGCCGGTCGCTCGCCCACCTCATCGACCTAGTCGCGACACTCGAGGAAAGGGGCGTTTTCCTTATGTCCCTCGAGGAGAGCATCGACACCTCCTCGGCCACCGGCCGACTCGTGCTCCACCTCTTCGCCGCGCTCGCCGAGTTCGAGCGAGCGCTGCTCGTGGAGCGGACCAACGCAGGTCTCGCCGCCGCCCGAGCCCGCGGTCGTACTGGTGGACGCCCCCGAGTGATGACCCCTGAGAAGCTGGCGGTGGCACGCCAGATGCTCGCCTCTGGCCACTCCGCGGCCGTCACCGCGGCGACCCTCGGAGTCGGCCGCTCAACCTTGTACGGGTACCTCGCCGAGAGCCAGGGGGACGATGCTGCGGGCTCATGACCGCGACGTCGCTGGGTCCCGGTCGTGATGCGATCTGACAGCGCCTGCGAGCTTGGCCCTCCATCACCCGCGTCCACGGTGGTGGCTGGTCGTTGCTGACCGACCCGCCAAGGAAGCTCCCTCCTCGGTGTCAACAGACGGGACCCCTCCGGGTCTCTCCACAGCCTCGTCCGTGGCTGTGTCCGGATGCAGGGTCAGGTGCAGACCCGTGCGAAATCCAGGAAGGTGACGTTGGCCTTCGTCACCGCAGGAGCCGCCCCATCTCGGGGCGGCTCTTCCTGTTCGGAGGCCGACGCGTGGGTCTCGTGCGGTGGGGAGACGATGCCCCGCGGGCGGGGCGGTGCGCAGGGATCGCCAAAACGGAGAAGGCCGGCTCCAGCCACAGGTGGAGCCGGCCTTCGAGTTGGCGGGCGGGTCAGGCAGCCGCAGCGATGGGGCAGCTCGATGGGCATCCAGTGGTGGCGACCGGGAAGGGAGCCGGGCGCCCGACGCCGAGAAGCTGAACCGGGGTCGAAGCCACGGCGGGCTTGGTGAACCCGTACTCGAGCATCTTGCCCTTCACCTCTGCGGTGCCCTTGGCCCGGAGTCCGACGATCACGCCCTCGGGGTGCGCCCAGAGATCGTCGGTCTCGTCGCCATCGACGACGGTGATCCCATCACGGGTCGCCGGCAGCGATTGGGAGCGGGGGACGTCGAGGACGACGGCCACCCGGTGGCCGGCCTCGCACCAGGCCTTGATCTGCTCGTCGCTGGTGTGCTCGCTCGCTGAGTAGACCAGCCGAAAGCCAGCTCGGCCGGGCCGCTCCTCCGGCGCCCACTTGGTGTACGAGTACGCGCGAGGAGCCACCTCGAAGAGACCTGGGGCGAGCAGTTCGATGCGCAGGTCGTCGGAGACGTTGACCCGCCAACGAGCACCTCGGGGGCCGTGCTCGAACTCAGCATCTCGAAGCTCGGACCCCATGAGGGCGAACGCCGATGCTGGCCGGAACAAGAGGAACAGGTGCCGGGCGAGCCGGGCCACCTGCGACCGTTCCATGCGGGCATGGAACGACTCAGCGGTGACGCATCCGCACCGGCAGCCTCGGCTGGACTTCGGGCAGACGCTGTAGCGCAGCACCCGGCTGATCTCCTCGGTTGTGGCGCCCACCGCGGCGGCGAGGCCCGTCTGAGTGCCGGGGTCGATGGCGTTCCAAGCAATCAGGGCGTTTTGCGCCGAGTGGATGGTCATGCCCAGGGAGGGGACGCCGCTCTTGCCGAGCTTTGGGCTGGTCTTCTCCGTGGTCATGATGGCGCCCTTGGCGAAACCGACGGCGGTGTGCACGGCCTTCCACTCGGCCTGTGCGGCCTTCACGATCGCCTTGTTGAAGCGCTTCCGGGTCCAGCGGCGTCCGCCAAGCTGGGCGAGGATGTGGGCCTCGATCGGGGTCAGGCGGGACTTGCTCATCGGGGTTTCCTTTCGGGTCATGGCCCCACACCACGTGGGGCCGACCCGAAACGTCCGCGGGCACACCGGGGCCACCAGTAGCCGCAAAATCGACGATTTGCGCCGTACCCAGGGGGCTGGCAATCCTTTTCGCCCAGCAGGCGCGGCCGCCGGGCACCCGTGGCTCACGACCGTCGCTCAGCGGGCAAGCGTCGGAGGCGTGGCCTGTACCCGAGGCTGGCGCGGCGGCCGTACGACGGTGGCATCATCGGCCCGTTCCTCCCGCCCTCGCTGGAGCAGCGGGGTCCATCCCGTCGTGTCGAGGATCGGGATCCGGAACAGACCGTCGGCGAGATGGAGCATTCCGAGCTCCTCAAGGTGGTCGAGGAGGGCCTCCCCCTCATCGATCGAGACGGGCTCCTCGAACAGGTCGGTGAGCTGAGCGGCAAGGAACCGCCCGCGGTCGCGGGGGTGAGGTACGTCCTCCCAAGAGAGGACGTACCAGGTCGGTGCGGCAGACATCAGAACCTCCAGACTGGGCATGAGCTGGATGGTCCCCGGCACGCGGACCACAGCAAGCTGCTCGCTCGCGCCATGCCGCCGAGGGTTGCCGCCCCGCTGGTGGCGCACCTGCGCCCGACGTCCATCCGGCGGCAACCTCGGCGGGTGTGTCTTCCCAGCTCAGGAGGCAGAAGTGCCACGGCGATCGGGCGGGAACCGAGGTTGCTCCGCCATCGCAACCCTTGGGGCGATGAATCCTGACGAGTTCGTCCGCGTCGGACAGATCAGCTCCCACCAGGGCTCGGGCAAATGCACCAGGTGGGCGAGTCTCCATGCAGCGGCTTCGCTTGGGCTTGCTGTTCATCAGCTGGCCGCGACGGTCTGGCGTGCACGCCAGACCGACTGGCGCGCACGAAAGGAGCACCATGCCCACCCGCATCTGCGCCAGCTGCGGAAGCACCGACACGAGCCTGGTCGTCGGCCTTTGCCTCGACTGGCCCAACCTTCGCAAGGCGACCATCGACTGCGCCGACGTATGCGAAGCGTGCGGCCTCAAGAGCGGCCGGCAGTTCCAGGCCGGCCTCCTCACGACCGCGGTCGCCCCCGATCTGATCGAGCTTCACCGCCTCCTCGCCCGAGGCGACTTGGTGGCCGCTGACAGGTGCACCACCAGGATCATGAGAGCGATCGCCCGGCAACTGCCACAACTGGCTCCGGAGCCGGCCTGAGCGCGCGCCGCCGTGACAGCGCCCCGAGGGCCACCAGACCAACTCACGTGAGAGCCCTGCCCGTTCGGCAGGGCTCTCACCGCGTTGTGGGGCCAGCCGGCGCGTACCGCTGACTCCGGCAATGAGCGCTGTCGAGGCGGACTACCTTTCGGTAGCACCTGATCGGGACCGCGGCGTGTGTGCGCCGTGGGCTGGTGGGCGCTGGGGAGGACGTACGCGGTGGCAGGCAACAGTCAGGCGGCATCGGCGGACGACGCGGCCCCGCTCGGCTTCGAGACAACCCTGTGGGCCGCCGCGGACAAGCTCCGCGGGAACCTGGAGTCGGCCGAGTACAAGCACGTCGTCCTTGGACTGATCTTCCTCAAGTACATCTCGGACGCCTTCGCCGAGCGCCAGGGCGAGCTCGCAGAACTGCTCGCCGATGAGAGCTCGGACTACTACATGCCCAGCGACGAGGCCCGGGAGCTCGTCCTCGAGTCCAGGGATGAATACACCTCCGAAGGGGTCTTCTGGGTGCCTGCCGAGGCCCGGTGGGCGCACCTGCAGGCGAATGCCAAGCAGCCTGAGATCGGCCAGTTCGTCGACACGGCGATGGATCTCATCGAACGGGAGAACCAGACCCTCCGCGGCGTGCTCCCGAAGACCTACGGCCGAGCCGACCTCGACAAGCGACGCCTCGGCGAGCTCATCGACCTCCTCTCCGACGACAAGCTCACCTTCACCCGAGCCCACCGCGACAACGATGTCCTCGGCCGGGTCTACGAGTACTTCCTCGGCCAGTTCGCCTCCAACGAGGGCAAGGGCGGCGGCGAGTTCTACACCCCCCGCGCTGTCGTCCAGCTCCTCGTCGAGATGCTCGAGCCCTTCGAGGGCCGCGTCTACGACCCCTGTTGCGGTTCGGGCGGGATGTTCGTCCAGTCCCTGCGGTTCGTCGAGGCACACGGCGGCCAGCGCAACCAGCTGTCGGTCTACGGCCAGGAGCTCGCGGGAACCACCTGGCGCCTCGCCAAGATGAACCTCGCCATCCGGGGTATCGACGCGGACCTCGGCGACGAGCCCGCCGACACCTTCCACCGGGACAAGCACCCCGACCTAAAGGCACGCTTTTCGATCTCAAATCCGCCTTTCAACGTGTCGGACTGGGGCGGCGAGCTGCTCCGCGACGACCCTCGCTGGGCCTACGGCATCCCCCCGAAGGGCAACGCCAACTTCGCCTGGCTCCAGCACATCGTCCACCATCTCGCCCCCGACGGTTCCGCCGGCGTCGTGCTGGCGAACGGCTCCATGAGCGGCCAGCAATCCGGCGAAGGCGACATCCGCCGGGCCCTCGTGGAAGCCGAACTCGTTGACTGCCTCGTCGCCCTGCCGACCCAGCTCTTCTACACGACCGGCATCCCCGTCTGTCTCTGGTTCCTCTCCCGCGCACGGGCCGGCGACGCCGGCCACCGAGACCGCCGCGGCGAGGTCCTGTTCATCGACGCCCGCCAGCTGGGCCACATGGCCACACGCGTCCATCGCGTCCTCGACGACTCCGACATCGCCAAGATCGCTGACACCTACCACGCCTGGCGAGGCAAGCCGGATGCCGGAGCGTACGAGGACACTCCCGGGTTCTGTGCTGCGGTCGACCTCGCCACCATCGCCACCCATGACTACGTCCTCACCCCCGGCCGCTACGTCGGGGCGCCCGACGCGGAGGAGGACGATGAGCCCATCGCGGAGAAGCTCGAACGTCTACGAGCGCAGCTCGTCGCCGACTTCGCCGAGTCCAGCCGCCTACAGGCCGAGGTCGAGGCACGGCTCGCGGACCTGCGGCCATGACCCGCACGGTCTGGCCGCTTGAGGAGGTTCTCGACCGGGTCATCGACCACCGAGGCAAGACGCCTAAGAAGCTCGGCGCTGACTGGACCGAGCAGGGCGTCCAGGTCGTTTCGGCCAAGCTGATGATCGACGGACGGTTGGACCTCGAGCGAGAGCGTAGGTACGTCTCCGCCGAGACCTACCGGAAGTGGATGCCGGTGCCGCTCGAGGTAGGCGACGTCCTGCTCACCTCTGAGGCACCCCTGGGTGCCGTTGCCTACCTGACCGTTCGAAGTCCGCTGTGCCTCGGGCAACGGCTCTTCGCTCTGCGTGCCCACCGGGATCGTCTTGATCCCCGGTACCTGTACTACCTACTGCGGAGCCAGACCGGTCAGGCCCTCCTGGCACAACGGGCTACGGGCACAACAGTCACGGGCATCCGGCAGAGCGAGCTCCTCAAGGTTCGGGTCGAACTGCCGCCGGTTCGCGAGCAGGCTGCCGTGGCCGCCCTGCTTGGAGCGTTGGACGACAAGATCGACGTCAACCTGCGACTTCAGACGACCGTTAGGCAGCTCGGCTTCGCTGAGCTGAAGCGTGAGCTTGGACATCAGGCGACGCTCCGTTCTCTTGGGTCACTTGTCCGCTCGATCGCTCGAGGCGTGGCTCCGAAGTACGTGGATCGTGGCGAGCTGGTCCTGAACCAGCGGTGCATCAGGGGCGGGATGGCCGATACGGCCTTCGCTCGGCAGATGGAAGCGCGGCACGTCAAGCCTGAGAAGCGAGCCGAGCCAGCGGATGTACTCATCAACTCGACCGGTGTCGGCACTCTCGGGCGAACCGCGCGGTGGGCGGGTCCAGCGGTCTACGTCGACGGCCATGTGACGGTCGTTCGACCAGACCCTGACGTCTACCCCCCAACGGTGCTTGCGTACGCGCTAATGGGGTCAGAGGGCGAGATCGAGCAGCTTGCCGTGGGATCCACCGGGCAGACTGAGCTTGGCCGGGAGCGCTTGACTGAGCTTCAGCTTGAGCTCCCCGATCCGGGCCGGGCGGACGAGCTCGAGGGGGAGCTCGAGCGGTTCGAGGTCTTCATCCAGCGCATGCGAGCGGAGACTGCGACCCTGACGGAGCTTCGCGACGCCCTCCTGCCGAAGCTCCTGTCGGGGGAGCTACGGGTTCAGGAGGCCGAGGTTCGGGTGGAGGCGGCAGGGTGAGCTTCGTGGCGGAGTCCGAGGTGGAGGAGCTGGTCCTGGAGTGGCTGGCTTCGTTGGGGTACGCGGTGGTCTACGGGCCCACGATCGGTCCGAGCGAGCCTGGGGCGGAGCGGGACTCGTGGTCCGACGTGGTGCTGACCGGGCGGCTGCGTGCCGCGGTGCACCGCTTGAACCCCGAGCTGCCGGCCGCAGCGCTCGATGAGGCGGTCGCCAGGTTCGAGCGGCCGGAGTCGCAGAGCCTGGTGTCGGAGAACTGGCGCTACTGGCACCTGCTCGTTGAGGGCCTGCCGGTGGAGTACCGGGACGCAGCCGGCGAGCTGCGCCACGGCCGAGTGCGGTTGGTCGACTTCGACGACCCGACGGCCAACGACTGGCTGGCGGTGAACCAGCTGACGGTGAAGCAGGGGGAGTGGACCCGCCGGCCCGACGTGGTGGTGTTCTGCAACGGGGTGCCGGTCGGGGTATTCGAGCTGAAGAGCCCAGGCGACGAGCACGCGACGCTGCGGGGGGCGTTCAACCAACTGCAGACCTACAAGGAGCAGATCCCGGCGCTGTTCCACCCGAACGCCGTGCTCGTCGTTGCGGACGGGCTGTCCGCCCGGGCGGGTTCGTTGACGGCAGGCTTCGACCACTTCGCCCCGTGGAAGACCATCGACGGAGCCCAGGTGATCGGCGACGACGCCCTACAGCTCGAGACCCTCACGAAGGGCATGTTCGCCCCGGCGGTGCTGCTCGAGCTCATGCGCTACGGGACGTCGTTCAACGACGAGCGGCACGGCCTGGTGAAGCGGCTGGCGAAGTACCACCAGTTCTGGGCGGTACGGAAGGCGGTCGAGCGCACGGACGAAGCGCGCCGCGGCGACGGACGGGCCGGGGTGGTGTGGCACACCCAGGGGTCCGGGAAGAGCCTCGAGATGCTGCTCTACGCCGGCCAGGTGATGCGGCACCCGGCGATGGAGAACCCCACGTTGGTGGTGCTGTGCGATCGCAACGACCTTGACGACCAGCTCTTCGACGAGGTGTTCGCAACGTCCCGCAGCCTGCCGGAGACCCCGGTGCAGGCTCAGTCCCGAGAGCACCTACGAGAGTTGCTCTCGGGCCGGGCCGCGGGCGGGATCATCTTCACAACCTTGCAGAAGTTCGCCCCGACGGAGAAGGGCGGCGAGTACCCGCTGCTGACGGACCGCCGCAACGTCGTCGTCATCGCAGATGAGGCCCACCGCTCCCAGTACGACTTCATCGACGGGTTCGCCCGCCACCTCCGCGACGGTCTCCCGAAAGCCACGTTCATCGGCTTCACCGGCACTCCGATCGAGTCGGACGACCGCTCCACCCGGGCCGTCTTCGGCGAGTACATCGACGTCTACGACCTCACTCAGGCCGTCGAGGACGGCGCCACCGTCCGCATCTACTACGAGGCCCGCCTCGCCAAGCTCAGCCTCCCCGACGACGTCCAGGCCGAGCTCGACGCCGGGTTCGAGGAGCTCGCCGAAGGCCAGGAGGAAGCGACGGCGACCAAGGCGAAGACACGGTGGTCCCGCCTCGAGGCCGTCGTGGGTGCCCCCGACCGGCTCAAACTCCTCGCAGAGGACCTCGTCGAGCACTGGGGCACCCGACGTGAAACGATGGCCGGCAAGGCGATGGTCGTGTGCATGAGCCGTCAGGTCTGCGTCCGGCTCTACGACGAGATCGCCAAGCTCCGCCCCGACTGGGTGAGCGACGACGACGCATCCGGGCGAGTCAAGGTCGTCATCACCGGCGCCGCCTCCGACGACGAGGCCCTGCGCCGCCATGTCCGCTCCAAAGATGGGCTCCGGGTCATCAAGGACCGGGCGAAGAACCCCGATGACGAGCTCGAGCTCGTCATCGTCCGGGACATGTGGTTGACCGGCTTCGATTCCCCGTCGATGCACACCATGTACGTCGACAAGCCCATGAAGGGCCACTCGCTCATGCAGGCCATCGCACGGGTGAACCGCACCTTCGCCGACAAGCCCGGCGGTCTCGTCGTCGATTACATCGGCATCGCCGAGAACCTGCGGGCCGCCCTCGCCAACTACACCGACCGCTCGCGCAACGAGACCGGCATCCCCGTCGACGCGCTCGTCCAGGTCGTCCTCGAGAAGCACGAGGTGCTCGCCACCCTGCTCCACGACCACGACTGGAGCGCCGCCCGCGCTGAGACCGCTGCGCAGCGCCTGGGGGCCATACCCCCGGCCATGAACTTCGTGCTCGCCGATCCCGACCGACGCGACCGCTACATGACGCACACCCTTGCCATGTCCAAGGCGTTCGCGCTCTGCGCCACCGACACCCGGGTCCAGCACCTGCGACGAGATCTTGCCTTCTTCCTCACCGTCCGGGCCGGCATCACCAAGCTCACTTCGGACGCGACCGGGGGCGAGGGGCGGTCCAGCGTCGAACTCGACGCAGCTGTCGCCCAGCTCGTGTCCGACGCTGTAGCCGCCGAGGGTGTCGTCGACATCTACAAGGAGATCGGGCTCGATCGCCCCGACATCTCGATCCTCTCCGAGGAGTTCCTCCAGTCGGCCCTGAGCGCTCCCCACAAGAACGTGCAGCTCGAGATGCTCCGCCGGCTCCTCAACGATGAGATCCGTAGCCTCGCCCGCCGCAACCTCGTCGAGAGCCGCCAGTTCTCCGAGATGCTGTCGGCCACCATGCTCCGCTACCAGAACCGCTCGATCGACTCGGCGAAGGTCCTCGCCGAGCTCGTCGAGCTCGCCCGCCAGATGCAGGCAGCCCGCGAGCGCGGCGAGGACCTCGGCCTCAGCGAGGGTGAGCTCGCCTTCTACGACGCCATCGTCCAGAACGACGCCGCGGTGCTCGAGCTTGGCGACGACGTCCTGCGCCAGATCGCCCACGAGCTCGTCGCCACGGTCAAGGCCAACGCCACCATCGACTGGGACCGCAAGGAGACCGTCCGCGCCAAGCTCCGCGCCGCCGTCCGGCGCCTCCTGCTCAAGTACCGGTACCCACCGGACCGCTGCGACGCCGCCACGCAACTCGTCATCGAGCAGGCTGAGCTCTTCGCCCGCGACGTCGCCTGACCGACAACGACAGCAGGCCCCCACCAGATGGTGAGGGCCTGCCGCTGGCGGGGCTGGGAGGGGAGCCCGCCAGATGTCGCCGTGACCGCTGCAAATCGTCCTTTCTCGTTGGGGATGCGGTTCGTCGGCGAAGCCAACCGTGGTGGTTCGGGGCTATGCGCCAACCGCCGCGCCGCCCGTCGCATGGCTTCCGCCCGGTGCCATCAGACGGAGCCCGCGCCACTGACGCTGGGTTGCCGTCCGGGCTGGCTCGTATCCGCGGGCCCGCAATCGCTTTCCGAAGGTCGTGTCGGCGCACGGTTCGTACCCTTGCTCGAGAGCCCACTCCCGGTACGCCCGGTAGAGATCCCGTGCCGGCACGGACGCGGCCGGATCGTGGATGGCGCAGTCGGTGAGGAACTGACCGAGGCTGTCGGTCTCTCCGCGGTAGCGGCCGGTGGCAGCCTCGACCGCTGGGCAGGTGCCTACGCGGTTGCCGTTGGCCTGCCATGCCCGGCAGCCCTCGACGGCCCAGGCGAGGATGCCAGCCATCTCGCGCCCGAGCTTGCGGACCAGATCGGGTTCCTGGCGCGCCTCGTCGAAGGTGGCGAGGAAGGGCACGATGGCGAGGCGCCGCCAGATGCCGTGGTCGGTGCCTCGCACGTGGAGCAGGTAGTTCAAGGCCAGCCAGAGGTGGTGGGTCGGCCAGAACGACACAGGGTTCTGGTGGAGGCGGCGAGCCGTAACTCGGTCGCCTCCGGTGAGCTCCTTGACGAGGGCCTCCGACATGCGAAGCCCCTCGTCCATCTCGGTGCTCAGCGCAAGCCGTCGCCCTTCAAGGTCCACAACCCCCGGGTTGGGAGCGTGTGGGTTCGGCTGGGCGACGAGCAGCTCCTTACCGACTGTCACGCCGAAGTCGCCGAACAGGCTCAACAGGGTCGCCAGAAAGACGGATTTGCCGTTTGCCCCGTCGCCGAGGAGGAGCCAGATCAAGTGGTCCGTGGTCTTGCCGGTCAAGGAGTAGCCGACCGACCGCTGGACGAACGCGATGAGCTCCAGATCGGGTTGCCCGTCCGCGGTGACGAAGATCTCCCTGAGGAAGCGATCCCACCTCGGGCAGTCAGCGCCCGGGAGGTACGGGTGCGGCGTCCGATGAGCGAGAAGCTGGGTGGCGCGGTGCGGTGCCAGCTCACCGGTCTGGAGGTTCAGGGTTCCGTTGCTGCAGTTGAGCAGCCACGGGTCTCGGTCCCAGTCGTCGGCCACCGTGGCCATCGCCGGGTCTGTGGCTGCCAGAGCGATCGCTGCACGAAGGCTGCGGCGGTCACGTCCTCGCCGTGCCCTCGCTCGCAACCGGGCGCCATCGCCGTTGGACAGCGTGGCCGAGAGCGTCGCTGCCTGCTCCTCGGTGGACCGCGCAGTGGCGAGAGCGAACGGCATCAGCTCGTCGAGGCTGCGCTGCTGCCACACCCCGAGGCCCGGCGACCACATCATCCACTCGCGAGAGTCGGTGCGATACCGCAGTTGCTCCCCATGGTCTCGGATCAGACGCAGGGCGTTGGCGTCGTCCGATAGGTCGTCGACGAGCATCCACTCCGCCTCTCCTCGCTGATCGAGCTTGAGCGAGGCCGGCGATGCAGCCGCTGCGCTATCGGTTCGGCGCCTGGTCTCAGCGCGCTCATCAGTGGACGGTGCTTCCACGGTGTTCCTCTCATGTCCGACCGGAGTGAGGGATGACCTCTGGCGGCTCCGAAGGCGGACGGCCGGAACGTCCCGTCGAGTCACCAGCCGTCAAGTCGGTGCCTCCGCTCGTCAGCCTGAAGGGCTCAAGGCCGAGTGCTGCGCGGTCACATCGGTCATGGTCGCGTCAGAGGGAACTCGCCTGTTCAGCAATACCGCCAACGGTCGGGGTGACAGCAGTGACGGATCTTCTGAGGATCTCCCAGAGTTTCCCGCGTCAGGTACGTGTGCGTCTTGGTCCGCAGATTTTGTGACGGCCTTCCGTCATGCCGTCACTCTCGAGGAGAGCGGCCGCCTGATCAAGCCTGCGAGGCGATGATCACCGCCCTTTGGTCCTCGCACCAGCTGCGCCAGGCGCCGGGACGGGCGGTGGTGGAGGGGGCGGCAGGAGTGACGAGTTGGGCAAGATCCTCGTAGCCGCGAAGCGCCTCGAGTAGGCGGCCGGCGGCGCCGGGTGCTTCCCGCACCAGATCGGCCATGTCCCACGGGATCACGTCGAGAAGGGCCGCAGCGGCGGGACGAACGGGCTCGGGCCACCGCGCCATCACCTCGTCGCCCGCTATCAGCCCGCTGAGGGCGAGTGCTCGAGTGACCCACGCCCCGAGGCTGTCGAGGTGAAGCTCGACGGTGGCGCCCCTCGACCCGAGCTGGGGATCCACCTCGAGGTCATCCGCGAGCAGCAACGGGATGCGGGTTCGCATCACTTCGCAGGCGCGGTCGCAGAGGTCGACGACATCGCCTGCTTCGAGCGGTTGAGGTGTCCACATGGACGCCAACGTGACCGGGCCTGTCCCGGGCCCACCCGGCGCGGACGTCCGGACGTTGCCCATGCCGAGGTCCTGCCGCTTGATGTGACCGGCCTACCCCTCAGCTGGGTTCACCATGCGCTGCCGGACCTGAGCCGCCAGGAGTCCGTCGCGGGTGTGCGCGTCGATCTCCGCGACGAACACCTCCACAGCCCACGTCTTGAGCGCCTCGGCCTTCCAGCTGCGACCCAGAAGTGACCGGCAGGCAGCTTCGTCGCCGAACGCCAGGATCAGCCGAGCGTCCGGGAACGCCCTACCGAGCGTGATGAGCTTGAGGGCGTCGGTCGACACCTTGTGGTGTTGGCCGCCCCGCAGCGCACCTTGGTGTGCGAACACCTCGACGAACGTCCGGGGAGTATCGGCAACTCCGTCGACTTCGACTCGTGCTCCCCCGGGGAGGAGGATTGACCGAGGGTTGACCTCGCAGCCCAGCTCCGCGGCGAGGGCGGTGAGGATCACTGCCTCGGCAGCCTGTTGTTCGTGCGAGCTGCTCTGATGCGCCACGTCGAGAACGTATCCGCCGGCCCGCCCGGCACAGGGACACATCGCACGGTGAACCCGCGCCTTCAGAGGGTGAGAAGCTCGGGAGGTGCGAACCTGCAACAAGGCGTTTTACGTGGACCAGGCCACGGCACGCCTCGCCCTCACCAAGATCGGGGAGAAGGCCGCCAAGAAGGGCACACCGGGTCCGCGGCCGGTACGCGTGTACCCGTGCGACGTCTGCGACGGATGGCACCTCACGGCGAAGCGTGTCCAAGGGCGGCCACCGCCATGGGACCGCGATCCGCAGTGGGTTCGGCCCGATGGCACCGACCACCTCCAGCAACGGTCGCTCGAAGTCGCGACGGGCTCCCGCCGCGCGCTGAAGCATGTCCGGCGAGGACCACGGCCGGCCTGATCTCGTCTTGGGAACCCTCGGGGGTTGCCGAGCGCGAAGTCCACCGATGGGGCTGCGGTACCGTCCCCAGCGCGATGCAAGGATCGGAAGGTAGAGCTCGGATGACGGACAACGCCCCAAGCAGCGATCCCCTCGACGACCTTCCTGAACCTCTCGAGCGCAGCGATCTTGAGTACGCCGCCGGCTTCCTCAAACGTGCGCTCGGGCACTGTGCATGGGCCCTGGAGCCGGACCCGGTGCCGGGCAGGACCGACCGCGTCAGATCGGGAGCTCATCTTGCCGCCATCTCCGACTTTTCCGGGGAGGTGGACCTCCTCGACGAGTCGATCTCCCTGCGTCACATCGAGGGCACGGGATCCCACCCCGAAGCGCTAGAGGACCTACGCGATCTGATCCTGTGCGCGGTTCTCGCAAAGCGCCCGGAGGATGCCCGAAGAGGCTGGCGCTGGTTGGAGGCCGAAGCACAGGAACTCACGCAGACGCGCAATGAGCTGATCTCCGCAGTGGAGGCGGCGATCGCACGAGGCGGAGGCGACAGCGAGGACGCCCGTACAGCTCAGAGCGTCTACGCGGGGTGGCTGCTCAACACCGGCCGCATGCGTATGGCCGCCGCGGCCTTCGACACCCATGCCGACATGGAGGCCGCGGCGCTCGGGTCCGGCCATCCCAACGCCCTGGCGGCTCGGTGGCACGCGATGTACCCGCGTCGCCTCTGGGATGACCCGTCGACCACCATCGCCGGGTTCAGCGCTCTTCGAACAGAAGTCGTTCGAGCGCTCGGGCCGGAGGATCCGCTAGCGAAACAGATCGCAGATCAGATCTCCCAGCTCCAGTCCTGAGCCGCTGGACAGTCAGAGCAGCTCCCTCGCGCGGTCGAGGTGGTCCGTCTCAGCACCGACGTAGCGGCCGAGCGTGAAAGCCGCCGAATGGTGCCCGGCCAGCCGGGCCACGTTGCCGGGGCGCATCCCCCGGTCGAGCCAGCCGATGATGGCTGCGTGCCGTAGCGCATGGAACCCCGCCCGCTCCGGCCAACCCTCGACCTCGGCCGTGGCGTCGTCCCACACCCTCTGCTTCCAGCCGGGAGAGCGCCAGAGGCGCCCACGCTGCGTCGTCCCAAGGTGGGCGCCCGCCTCGGTGGCATCCATCACAGCCCTCCAGAGCCCGACGTCGGCCTGCGGGATGACCACCCGTCGGACGCTGTGCCGGGACTTCGGCTCGCCGAGCCGGGGCGGTCCGGTCCGCTGTCGGTTCCACGCCTGCACTACCGAAACCTCCCGAGTCTCAAGATCGACGTGCTCGGGGGTCAGGGCGGTCGCCTCGGAGAACCGCAGGCCGCAGCCGGCGGCGGCCACGACCATCCACTCACGGCGCAGCGCCTGGTCCTGGTTCGGTGCCAGATCCCGCACCGTCCGTCGTAGCTCAGCGATCAGGGCGGCGCTGGGCACCAGCCGGCGATCGACCAGCCTGGACGGCGACGGCGCCTTGAGTTCGGCAGCGGGATCGCTGAGCGGCGTCCACACGCCCCGCCGCACGCCCCAGCGCCCGAGCGCTCGCATGGTCCGGACGCCCTGGGCGATCCAGTCGGCCGAGTAGCCGTCGGCGACCATCGTCCGGCAGACGCCCAGCAGGTGCTCCTCGGTGACCCGCTCGCACGCGATGCGGCCGGCGACCGGGAGCACGTGGCCGTAGAGGATCGCCGCCACGTTGGCGTGGTGACCGGCGCTCCACTCCGGACCACGAGTGCGCACCCATGCTTCGGCTAGGGCGCCGTAGGCCGTGGCGCCCGAGATCGCGCCCGACCCCGCAAGGGCGAGGCGCCCAGCGATGCCATCGGCACGCCGTATGGCGTCCTCGAGGGTGCGGGACTTCCCGCCTCGCTCGGAGCCGCCCTCCATCCAGCGGATGCGGTAGAGGTCGGGCCCGCCGGTCACTCGGACCGGACCGGCCTCGTACACAGTTGCGCTACGGGGGCGGGCCATCAGGCTGCCCTCCGAGCACCACGGCGGGCTCGGCCACGGACGGGCTCCCGCTCGGGCGTCCACTCGGCCGGGGTGGCCAGAACTTCGGGGCGCCGACGTGTGTCCCGCCAGGTGACGATCTCCTCGGCGTGCCACCGGACGATGCCGGCGCCGAGCTCGAGGGCGGCCGGGAAGCCGGCTCGGCGGCTCCACCGGCGGGCGGTGGAAGTGGAGCAGCAAAGGGCTGCCGCTACGGCGTCGATGCTCCAGAGCAGGACGCCGTCGGGGGTGAGGGTGACGCCGCTCGGCGCCTGAGTTGAGGTGCTCATGGGTACGGTCGTTCCAGGAGCATCCGCAGTCACCAGTCGCCGCACGCGGGCACCGAGTGCCACCCGTATCGGCCTGAGTTTCGGTCTCAGGGAGCGCGCGACCGGAACGGAAATAGCCCCCCACCTGGGCCTTCACGGGGTCGAGGCTCACACGACACGCAGCTTCCCAAGCTGAATACGGGAGTTCGATTCTCCTCACCCGCTCTCGTCAGAAGGTCCAGGTCAACGGGGTGTTTCCCGTGCCCTGGGCCTTCGTCGCGCAAGGCCCGAAATAGGGGTCGTG
>CAZCVS010000005.1:0-28438 GCA_964501845.1 uncultured Iamiaceae bacterium | reverse complement strand
CTCTACTCCGCGTTCACGTACCACTGCGGGTTCCACGTGAACTCCGGCGAGTACAAGCTGATGGGCCTCGCCCCCTATGGCGAGCCCCGCTACGTCGACCGCATCCTCGACACGCTCATCGAGCTCAGCGACGACGGCTCGCTCCGCATGGACTTGCGGTACTTCGACTTCCTGGCCGGCCGCAAGATGACCAATCGTCGCTTCGATGAGCTGTTCGACGGCCCGGCCCGCGACCCGGAGTCGCCCATCACGTCGCGGGAGTGCGACCTCGCCCGCTCCATCCAAGACGTCATCGAGCGCGCCGTTTTGAACACCGCACGGACCGCACGCTCGATCACGGGCGAGCGCAATCTCGTGCTCGCGGGCGGAGTCGCGCTCAACTGCGTCGCCAACGGGAAGCTGCGCGCCGCCAATATCTTCGACGACATCTGGGTGCAACCCGCCGCAGGCGATGCCGGCAGCGCGCTCGGCTGCGCCCTCTGGGCCCACCACCAGGTTCTCGAGCACCCGCGCTTCCCCCAGCAGCCCGACGCCATGCAGGGGACCTACCTCGGACCCTCGTTCGACGGCGACGAGATCGCCCGCAGCCTCACGGATCAGGGCCGCCCGTTCCAGCGCATCACCGACCCCGGAGCCCGCGCCGATCACATCGCCGAGATGCTTGCCGACGGGAAGGTGGTGGCGGTGTTCCAGGGACGCATGGAGTTCGGACCTCGCGCCCTGGGGAACCGGTCGATCCTCGCCGACGCCCGTGACCCCGAGGTCCAGCGCACGCTCAACCTCCGGGTGAAGCAGCGCGAGGGGTTCCGCCCCTTCGCTCCGGCGGTCACCGCCGAGCACGCTCAGGAGTGGTTCGCCCTGACCGGTCCCTCGCCGTACATGACCTTCGTGGCTCCGGTCGCCGCCGACCGGCTGGTGGAGACCGACGAGGTGCTTCAGCCGGAGGCCACCATGGCCGACCGCCTCGGCCAGATCCGCTCGGAGATCCCGGCAGTGACGCACGTCGACGCCTCGGCACGGGTCCAGACCGTCGATGCCGACCAGGCCCCCGCCTTCCACCGCATCTTGACCGCGTTCCATCGCCGCACCGGATGTCCGGTCCTGGTCAACACCTCGTTCAACATCCGCGGCGAGCCCATCGTTGCCACCCCCGAGGATGCCTATCGCTGCTTCATGAGCACCGACCTCGACCACCTGGTGCTGGAGGACTGCGTGCTGGCTCGTGAGGACCAGCCGCCGTGGACCGGCCCGGTCCTCGAGGTGGAGCTCGACTGAGGTGGTCAGGCGTCGGCGAGCTGGAGGATCATCTGACCGCTCCAGGTGCCGTCGTCGGCGATGACGCGGCTCCACCCGCCCTGCTCGTAGAAGCGCACGGCGCGCTCGTTGTCCGGATGGACGGTCAGGTGCATCCGCAGGAAGTCGCCATCGCGCGCCCGCTTCTCGGCCTCGGCCATGAGCAGCTGGCCGACGCCGGCGCCCTGCGCGGCGGGATCGACGGCCACCGACAGCACCCCGGAGGACCGGGGCGGCACCGCGGCCGGGTTCTCTGACTGCGGCGGACCGCTTCGCCGGCCGAGCAGCCTCACGGCCAGCCCGATGCGCGACAGGCTCTTGGAGTTCACGATCATGCCGGGGTTCCGCAGCACCCGGCCGAGGAGGAACCACTTCTCACGCTTCACGAAGCCGATGGTTGAGCCCCGGAACACCCCGCCGAAGAGGAAGCCGACCAGGCGACCGTCGCGGCGAACGCCGAGGGCTTCCAGGTCGTGCGGGCCCTCGAACTGCCAGACGTAGCTCCGCCGAACCGCCTCGTGGCCCAGACGGGTGAGCTCGCTGTCGGGGAACGCCTGGACGTGCAGGGTGGCCACGTCGCTGAGGTCGTCGACCGTCAGGTCGAGCACCTCCGCGGCCGTCGAATCCCCGGGCCGCACGCTGCTCTCCATCGAGAGCACTCTACCGGTCGGCGCCGTCGCCCTCCGAGCCGTGATCGTCGGCCGCAGGTGGAGCCGGCGGCCGGATGATCTGCGGCTTGCCGGACGGGGAGTCGGCGATGTGCTCCACGGCCTTCCAGCGGATCGCGACCGGCTCCCCGATCACCTCCCGGAGGGTGTCGGCGACCCGGTCCGGGACCGACGCGTCGAACCCCGGCGCCGGTCGGTACTCCACCGTGAAGCCGTCGCCGGCCGGGATGATCGAGAACTGGATGATCTCCGGGACGTGCTCGAACACCCCGGTGAAGGTGTGGACGGTGAGCGTGCGCCCGCCCGGCGTGCGGATCGTGTCGGTGTCTCGTCCGATGATGCGCTCGAGCTGCGGGAAGGCGAGGCCGCCCGGTGGAGGCGGGCCGTCGGGCCGGGCCACGGCGAGATCCCCGAGCGAGAACCGCACGAGCGGCATCGACGTCGCGTCCAGGCGGGTCACGACCACGCGGCCCAGCTCTCCCGGCGCCACCGGCTGGCCGTCCTCGTCGAGCAGCTCGAGGACCACGTGCGGCGTCATCACGTAGTACGCCGAGCCCTCGCGCTGGGCGGCGATGCACACGCCCTCTGTGGTCCCGTAGAGATCGTGCACCGGAGCGGAGAACTGCGCCTCCAGCCGTGCCCGGTACTCGGCGAAGAGCTTGTCGCCCCAGCTGATGACCGACTCGAACTCGATGTCGTCGATGCCCGCGGCGGCCGCGGCCTGGGCAAACGCATCGATGTTCGACGCGTAGCCGCCCAGGTGGCGCCACGGCCGCTTCCGTCCGGCACGGAGGATCTCGGCCATCTCGTCGTCGTCGAGCCCGAAGGCGACGACGTACGTGGTGCGCAGCATCCGGTCCTTGACCGCCTTCACGATCCCCCGGTCCGGCGTCATACCGGTCTGCAGCAGGCGGTCGCCGAAGCGGTAGCCGGACCACTCCCACCAGAGCGTCTGGATCGCCTGCGTCCGGCTGATCTCGGCAGGGGACACCCAGATCGTGCTCTGGAAGCCCGACGAGCCGCTGCTCGACACCTGGACGAGGCCGTCGACACCGGGCGTGCACAGCCGTTCGCCCTCGTCGCGCAGCACCGACTTGGTGAGGATCGGGAAGCGGCGGAGCCATTCGTAGGGGTCCTCGTCCCGCGCCACGCCGAGCCCGGCGTAGTAGGGCACGGTCCGGCTCGCGTGCTCGAGCAGCGAGGCGAGGTTGGCGCGCTGCATGCGGGCCAGCTCCGGTGCGGGAAGGTGTTGGATCTGCCGCCACTGTCGCAGCGTCGCCATGAGCTCCGTGCGCAGCACCCGGTCGCCCAGGGGGAGAGCCAGGCGTTCGAGGAAGGCGTTGTAGGCCCGCTCGGGACCGGTGCGCGGCGTCACGTCATCGATCCTGGTCCGAGGCGATAAGCCCGGCGAACGCGGCCTCCCACCCCTGCCGCACCGCGGGCCAGCCCGAGCGCTCGGCGAGGGCGCGGGCACCGCGCGACATCGGCTCGAACGCGGCAGGGTCGTCGAGCAGGCGGCACACCGCGGCGCCGAGCGCCTCGACGTCACCCGCCGGTGCGAGGAGGGCGTCGGTGCCGTCGGTGACCAGCGCCGGGATGCCCCCGACCGCCGTGGCGACCGGCACCAAGCCGCACGCCGCGGCCTCGATGAGGCTGACCGGCATGTTGTCCGCCAGGTTCGTGTTCAAGTACACGTCGTGGTCCGAGAACGCCTGGGCCTTCGTGACGGCATCGAGGTAGCCCGCGAAGTGGACCCGGTCGTCGACGCCGAGGGCCTTGGCCAGCTCCTGGGTCTCGGCCAGCGCCCCGTGGTCAGTTCCGCCCATCGTCATGGTCACGTCGGGGTGGGTCTCCGCCACCCGGGCCAGCACGGCGACCGCGGTCTTCGGGTCGTAGATGTCCTGAAACGTCCGCATCCAGAGGATGCGGGGCCGGGCGACGGTGCGAGGCTCGTAGCGGTAGCGATCCAATGCCAGGACGTTCGGGATGATCCCAACCTCGTACCCCCGATCCCGGAACGCGGCGGCGAGGAAATCCGAAGGAGCGAAGATCAAGTCGGCGTTGGCGAACGCCCACCGGACGCGCCGGGGGTGCTTCGCCTCCCAGTCGGCGAGCTTCCCGCCGTGGAGGAAGAGGACGACCTTCGGGCCTCGAAGGATCCTTGCCATCAACGTGGCGTACTCGGCGATGAGGAACGACGGCCCGGAGAACACCGCGACCACCAAGACGTCGACCCTGCGCCAGGTTGCGAGCGACCACAGGTGGTGCAGCGTCCGCAGCAGCGGGCGCTTCACCGCCGAGGAGCGGTGGACCACGTAGCCGTCGCGCTCGAAGAGGTTGGCGAGGGTCTCGTTCTGGCTGACCGGCTGGGTCTTGCGGCGGCCAGCGTGGATGCCGATGAAGCCGAGCACGAGGTCCTTGACGTCGCTCATGGCGACCCTCCCGCCGGACGGCGCCACCGCTCGAGGTGCTCGAGCCAGCCGTCGACCACGATGCGCCAGCTCGTGGTGGCGACCACGTGGTCGCGCCCCCGGCGGCCGCGCGCCGCGGCCTCCTCGGGCTGCGCCAAGAGCTCGCGCACCGCATCCGCCAGTGCCTCGGCGTCGCCCGCCGGGGTGGTCCACCCGGCGCCGACCTCGGCGATCATGGCGGCTCCCTCGTCGTCGCCCGAGTACAAGACGGGCTTGGCAGAGGCCATGACAGGGAACATCTTGGCGGAGCGGATCGAGCGGTACAGGTCTCCCTGGCGGGTGCACGCCAGCCCGGCCACCGCCAGCTTGAGCAGGCTCGCCACTCGCTCCGGAGCGACCGGATCCCAGAACACGACCTGCTCGAGACCCCGGCTCGCGGCCTCGGCCACCAGCCGTTCCTTCTCCGAGCCCCCGCCCACCAGCAGGAACCGCACCGGTTCGTCGTGCAGCAGATCGGCCGCGTCGAGCACGACGTCGAGCCCGTGGACGTAGCCATGCGTCCCGGCGTAGACGATCAGCGACACGCCGGCCTCGAGGCTCACCGCCTCGACGTCCGCGGCATCAGGCTCGCCAGGCTGGAACAGCTCGGTGTCGGCCCCGTTCGGGAGCCAGGCGACCCGGTCGGGGGCGACGCCCTTGGCCACCAACTCGTCGCGGAGCCCTTCGGTGACGGCGTTGACGACGTCGGCGCTGCGGAGCATCCACCGCTCGAGCCGCAGCAGGACGGCCACCATCCAGCCGTCCGGCAGAGCCCCCACCGCGACGGACGCGTCGACCCACAGGTCCGCCACGTTGACGACGACCTGACGACGGGTGAGGCGGCACCAGAGCACGGAGGGCACGGCCCCGAACAGGGTCGGGTACTCCACGACCGTCCAGTCGGCCCGGGGAGCCCGGGCGAGGCCCAGCAGCGACAGCACGCCGAAGGACAAGAAGTTGACCAGACGCCCGACGCCCGAGCCGATGGCCGGCCAGACCCACACGCGGACGACGCCGATGCCGTCCTCCTCACGCCGCTGGAGCGGGCGCCGCGACCAGCCGGGGAAGAACCGGCCGGTCGGGTAGTTGGGGATCGAGGTGACCACGTCGACGCGGTGCCCGCGGCGGTGGACCTCCCGGGTGACGGCGCCCAGCCGGACCTGGGCGGCGCCGCGCTCCGGTGGGTAGTACTGCGTGACGAACAGGAACGAGGTCGCCGGCTCCGGCATGCTCATGCGGCAGGCCCGGTGGGTTCCGGCAACCGCACCGTCCACTGGTCCTCGAGCATCTCGCGCACCCGGTCGGCGAAGCGGTCGAGCGTCATCTCCTGGGCAAACGACCTGGCATCGGCCGCCATCTTCGCCCACCGCTCCCGGTCAGCAGCGAGCGCGAGCACGTGGGACGCGAGCTGGCTGCTGTCATCGGCATCGAAGATCAAGCCGCGGGTGGAGCCGCCGGCGAGCTCGTCAGCCACCGGGCTCTCGGAGAACACCGGAACGGTGGCGTGCACCATGCCCTCCAGCAGGACCTTCCCGAAGCCCTCCTGGCGGGTCGCCAGCACGTTGAGGTCAGCGGCCGCAAACGCCGCCATGATCGTCGGGTGCGAGACCGAGCCGTGGAAGACCACGCGGTCGGCGATGCCGAGCGAGGCCGCCAGGTCCACCAGCTCCCCTCGGCACGGGCCGTCGCCGTACACGTCCAGGTGGGCGTCGACCCCCGCTGCCGCCACCTCGGCGAGCGCCTCGATGATGACGCGCTGGTTCTTGTTCGGGGTGAGACGGCCCACCGTGATCAGCTCCCACGGGCCATCGCGGCCGGTGAGCCGGATGCGCTCGACCTTGGCCTCGGCGGCCGGTCCGGCGTCCTTCCAGAAGGCGAGGTCGAAGGAGGGACTGAAGAACGGCTCGAGGTTCGGGCGGTCGGGCTGGCGTCCGGCGTACACCGACACCGGTCCGTCGAACCAGCGGCTGCCGAGCAGCCGCCGCTGCAACCCGAAGAAGAACGGCTCGCCCGGATAGCCCCGCCAGACGCCCGCGTAGAAGCCGTGGCGGAAGCGGGTGGCCTTCCAGGTCGACAAGATGGCGATGAGGCCGATGTTGCAGGGACAGCGCAGGTGGACGGCGTCGACGCTGCGGGCAACCCGCCGGGTCGCGAGGAACCATGTCGGCAGGAGTCGGATCATGCCGAGCTTGGCCCAGATGGTGTTCCCGCCGCCGCGGGGAAGGGGCACGATGCTGATGTTGGGGGCCGAGTAGGGGCCGAACCCGACCGGGACCGGTCCCGGGTCGAGCGGTGCGCACACGACCACTTCGTCGAAGAGGGCGGCCCAGCGGTCCAACTGCATGACGGCCGGTTCCAGTGTGCACAGGCGTCCCTCCGCGTCGCGGTAGTGCTGCGTGTCGCCGATGACCGCGAGGCGGAGGCGGTCGATGCCGCCCGAGCCCGCGCCCGCTCCGGTGTCGCGGCGCGTCATCGGGGCTCCAACCGGCCGACTCGCGGCCCTTCGGCGACCATCCGGGCGGCCTGCAGGCGCGAGCGCCGGAGGCGCCGGTACGTGGACGGCACGTGGAGCAGCTCGGTCGCCACGAAGCCGGTCCACTGGCGCGGGGTGGCCTGGCGCTTGAGCTCGTAGGGGACGATCGCCTGCGACACGCCGATGAGCACGTCCTCGCGAGCCTGGCGAGGGGTGTGGTACCGGCTCGTGTAGTACCGCATCGATGGCAGGGGCAGCGGCCCGCTGCGGTCCCGGGACCGGAACCCGTCCCACGACCCGTACGTCCGCAGGCCCCCGGTCTCGGCCTTCAGGTGGGTCCGGATGGCACCGGGGACGTGGATCACCAGACCGCCGCCGAGCTGGACCCGCAGACCGAACTCCGCATCCCCCCGACGCTGGCGGTCGAACTGCTCATCGAAGAGGCCGAACCGCTCGAGCAGGGTTCGCCGGCACATGCCGTTGCCCGAGTCCCACTGGTCGGCGACGCGGAAGAACGCGTAGTTGTCCGGTACCGGCGCGCCCACCGCGGCGAGCGATGCGCCCGTGGTCAGGTCGGCGTCGTATCGCTCGAGGCCCTCCAGGTGGCGCTCCAGGAAGTCCGGCACGATGAGCGAGTCGTCGTCGACGAACGCGATCCAGTCCCCGGTGGTGCGCCGAACGGCCTCGTTCCGGGAGATCCACTGACCCCGCTCGTCCTGGAAGACGACCTCCAGCGGGAGCACGTCGCGGTACGAGTCGTAGACCGCAGGGTCGCGGTCCTTGCGGTCGTTCTGGTCTACGACGACGACTTGGACCGGAGGGATGGTCTGTTGGGCTAGCGCCTCGAGCACACCGGCGACCATCTCGTAGCGGCCAAGGGTGGGCATCACCACACTGATCGCCGGGGCATCCGGCAGGGCGACCTCCGCCCGGGTGACGACGTCTCCCGTCCCGACGGCTCGGGGCGCGACGGCCGTGCTCGCACCGCTCGAGCGATAGGCCGCCAGCACCCGGCGTGGACGCTGGTGCCGCAGCGCCCGGCGCAGGGCGGCGTACTGGACCCACTTCGGCGGGAACGTGCGGCGCAGGAACACGAAGCGGTCGTGCTCGGTGAGCGGCTCGGCGGGAAGCCGCGCGCCCGGGACCAGCCGCGGGGTGTGGACCACGACCGCGCCCCGGTCGATCAGGCGGCGCCCCAGCTCCAACCCGGCACCGGTTCGGCCCTCGAAGGCGCGATCGAGCGAGCCGAGGGTGCGGATGACCTCGGTCCGCGCCAGCAGGGTGCCCAGGTCCGCCCGCCACGACACCGCCTCCACGTCGGCCCCTGCGTCGCGGGCGAGCGGCCAGATCGGGTGGATGTAGTCCTGTTCCTCGGGCAGGCCGCCGAGACCCGCCGCCAGCCCGGCGTGCCAGGCGTCGACCCGGCCCTCGGTGAGCTCCTCGAGAAGCTCGGCCCCGGGCAGCTCGCGCGCCGGATCCCAGAGCAGGAGCCAGGGGGCAGTGCTCGAGGCAGCAACCGACGCGAGGTGCTCCGAGGCACCCGTGACGTCCAGCGGGAGGCGGCTCGCGTCGCCGAACGCCCAAGGTGGCAGGTCCGTGCCCCACCACAGAAGGTCGATCGTCTGCACGCGCGGGCCCCCTGTCCGTTCCGATCCCCCGGCCGTCCGATCCTACGACGCCGAGACGGCGCCCACGCCAACCCACCCGGGGCAGCGCCCTGGCTACGCTGTGCGCATCGAACATGGGACCGACCGCTCGGAGCCGCGCCACCGCCCGACCGATCTGGTCGGGCTTTCGGTGGTCTTGTGCACCTGCAACGGGGAGCGCTGGCTGCCGGCCCTCCTCCACTCCCTCGCGGGCCAGACCCGGCTGCCCGACGAGCTGGTCGTCCACGACGATGCCTCCACGGACCGCACCGTGGAGATCATCGAGGGCTTCGCCCCGACCTTGCCCTTCCCGGTGCGCCTTCTGGCCCACGAGGAGCGGATGGGGAGCACGGCCAACTTCGCCTCGGCCATCAACCGCAGCCGCGGGCGAGTCGTCGCCCTGGCCGACCAGGACGATGTCTGGTACCCGGCGAAGCTCGAGCAGCTGCTCCACGAGTTCGAACTCGACCCGACGATCTCGATGGTGTTCTCCGATGCCGACCTCATCGGCGAAGACGGGACCCGGATCGGACCGCGGCTGTGGGACACCCGCCTCGTCGGTCGCACCCTGCGCCGCCACGCGGTCGTGCCCGAGGAGCTCCTCGCCCGGCGCGCGCTGACCACCGGCTGCACGATGGCCATCCGCCGGCGCGTCGTCGAAGCGGCCCTCCCCTTCCCGGATCTCATGGACGACCGGCGGGCGATCATGCGCCACGACCGCTGGCTGTCACTCGTGGCCGCTGCGGTCGGCACGGTGCGCGCCCTGCCCCAGCCGCTCCTCGGCTTCCGCGTCCACCCCCAACAGGAGACCGGCGTGCTCGTGGGTCCACAGCTGACCAGCGCGCTGCGGCGAGCCGTCCTCCAGGTCGGCCGCAACACCGCTGGCGCCATGGCGCACGAGGTGCGCTCCGCGCAACTGGAGGCGGCCGCCAGCCGCGCCGACATCGTGGGCGACTTCAAGGAGGCTGCCACCCTTCGAACGGTGGCCGAGCACCAGGCCGCCCGGTCCCAGGTCGGCCAGCCCGGCCACGGCGCCCTCACGGTGCTGCGGGCGGCTGCGCATGGTGACTACCGGGGAGATCCGCTGGCATCGGCTGCCGTTGCCGCCGACTTGGTCCGCTCCCTCACTGCCCACGCGAGGAGCGGCCGGTCGGCCGGCCCCGCCACCGAGGGCGCCGCTTCCACCACCACACCAGACCCCACCACCAAGGAACCCGCGCGCCGATGAGCGTCCGCCCGATCAACGTCCTCATGGTCAACGACTCGCTCGCGGCTGGCGGTGCCGAGCGGGTCGCCGTCGACCTGGCGAACTCGCTCCACGGGCCCACCCACCGGGTCCGCTTCTGCTCAACCCGGACCGGAGGCGCCCTGGCCGGCTCCCTCCGCCCGGAGGTCGAGCTCGACATCCTCGGCCGAACGAGCACCTGGGACATCGGTCGGCTCCTGCGCTTCGCCCGCCTGGTCGAGGACCACGAGATCGACATCATCCACGCCCACGGGCGCGGCACGATGAAGTTCGTGGCCCTCGCCCGATCGCTGCGGCTCATCAAGGCCAAGCACGTCTTCCACGACCACTTCGCCAGTGGCGCTCTCCAGAGCAGCGCCAGCCTGGACCTCCGCATCCCGATGCAGCGCCAGGTCGACGCCTACCTCGGTGTCGACGCGCGCCTGTGCGACTGGGCCTGCGACACTGCCGGCAGCGACCCGGAGCGGACGTACCTGGTGCGCAGCGGCGTGGACCTCGAGCGGTTCAAGCACGTCCCGCCCATCGACTTCTCGCAGCGCCTCGGGATCGACCCCGACCGCTTCGTGGTGGCCAAGATCGCCAACTTCCGACCCCAGAAGGACCACCCGACGCTGTTCCGAGCCATCGCCGAGCTCCCCGACGACCTCCAGCGGCAGCTCCTGGTCGTGCTCGTCGGATCCACCACCGCTGACGCCAGCTACTACGCCAGCTGCATGGAGATGGTCGACTCCCTGGGCATCGGGCGGTCGATCGCCGTGTTCGGCGAGAGCGACGACGCACCCAGTGTGCTTGCCGGCGCGGACGCCGCCCTCTTGTCGTCGAAGAACGAGACGGGGCCACTGGTCGTGCTCGAGTACATGGCGAGCGGGCTCCCCTTCATCGCGACCGACACCGGCGAGATCACCCATGCGGTGCGCGACCTCGGCGTCGGTTTCGTCCCCACCCCGCGCGACCACCGAGCGCTGGCCGACGCGCTGACCACCCTGTTGACCATGTCCGACGAGGACCGGCGGGCCATGGGCGAGTGGGGCCGGCAGGTGGCGGCGGAGAGGTTCGACCAGCGGCTGGTCACCCGGTCCGTCGCCCAGGCGTACGAAGTCCTGCTCGGCCTGCGGGAGCAGCCCGAGCTGCTCCGGTCGGTCGCGACCGCCCGCCGCGAGGCCAGACGGGCTCCGGCGGTCGCCGGCCGTCCGTGACCGGCGCAGCACGCCGGCTGGGCCCATGACGGAGGCGCCGCCCCGGATCGCGTTCGTCGGGTGGCTCTTCGGCAGCTACGGAGGAATGGAGACGCGTATCGTCGCCGCGGCCGAACTGGCCCGCGACGCCGGTTTCGACGTGACCATCCAGACCGCCCGGCCCGCGCCGCCGGGCTCGCTCACCGCCCAGCGGCTGGCACCCTTCGGTGCCCGTTCGGTGATCGGCGAGTGGCAGCGCACCCCGCGCGCCCGGGCGGTGCGCGCCGCCGCGCGCCTCGCGACCCTCGCCCGCACCCGCCGACGCCTGACCGAGGCGGAGCGCGAGCGCGCCGGTGACGGGCGCGCTCGCCGCCAGACCCACGGCTTCTGGGACAGGGCGGGGCGGTCGGTCGTCGAGCAGGCCGACGTCGTGCACCTGTTCGGCCCGCCCCACGCGTTCATGGTGGAGGCCCTGGAAGCGGCGCACGCGAGCGGCGCGGCCACCGTCTACCAGTCCGTCCACACCGTCACCGCGGTCTACGCCTCGATCCGCCCCCGCTTCATCGGCACCAGCAACCTCCTCGACCTGATCCTGACCAGCAGTCCGAGCCAGGCCGCCGACTTCGCTGAGCACTTCGACTACCAGGGTCCCACCGCAGTCGTCCAGCAGTGGGCGTACGACGTGGAGGCCGAGCTCCTAGCGCTGCCCCTGCCTCCCGAGGCGCCGGGCACCGTCACGGTTGGCGCGCTGTGCCGGCTCGACGCCGTGAAAGGGCTCGACGTGCTGATCCAGGCACTGGCGGCCGCGGCGGCCGAGCAGCCGCACCTGCGCCTGCGGATCGGCGGGACCGGTGACGAGGAGCAGGCGCTGCGGGATCTGGCCCAGTCGCTCGGCGTCTCCGACCGCGTCGAGCTCACCGGCTTCGTGGCCGACCGCGTCAGCTTCTACCGAGGTCTCGACGCGTTCGCCATCACCTCGCGCGCCGAAGGCGGGCCGGTCACCGGGGTCGAGGCCATGGCGGCCGGGCGGGCCATCATCTCGAGCCCGGTCGGCGCGATGCCCGAGCGGCTCGCCGGCGGCGCTGGCCTCATCGTCGAGGTCGGCGACGTCGAGGGCACCGCCCGAGCCCTCATCGAGGTCGCAGCCGACCCGGCCACCCGCCGCCGGCTGGGCGCTGCCGTCCGGGAGCGCTACAGGACGGACTACTCCGCGGCGAGCCAGTCGGCGCTGCTCGTCGACACCTGGTCCCATCTGGCCGAGCGCTCGCGCCGGCGCCGCGCTCGATCCTGACCGGTCAGCTCCGGAGTTGCGACAGCTCCAGCACGTCTCGGTAGAACTCGCTGTCCGCCTCGAGCTCCGATCGGGTGCCGAACGCCTGAAGACGGCCCTCGTTCATCACCATGATCCGGTCGCAGGTGTTGAGGGTGGAGAGGCGGTGGGCGATCACGAAGATCGTCACCTGCTCGCGCAGCTCCGTGAACGTCTCGTGCACCAGCGACTCCGACCGCATGTCCAGGGCGCTGGTGGGCTCGTCGAGCACCAGGATCGCCGGTTGCCGCAGGAGAGCCCGGGCAATGGCGATGCGCTGGCGCTGACCGCCAGAGAGGGCACCGCCCCGGCTGCCCAACACGGTGTCGTAGCCGTCGGGCATGGCCAAGATCTCCTGGTGGACGTGGGCTCGCTTGGCCGCGCGGACCACGTCGTCGCGGGTCGAGTCGCGGTAGAAGGCGATGTTGGCGGCGATGGTGTCGTCGATGACGTGCGAATCCTGCGGGACGAATGCGATCTGAGAGAACCAGGCGTCGTCCGCGAACTCCGAGGCATCGATCCCGTCGATCCGGTACTCACCCTTCGTCGGAGGTCGCAGCCGCAGCAGCACCTGGGTCAGCGTGGACTTCCCGCTCCCGGACGGCCCGATGATGCCGATCGCCTCGCCTGCCTTCACCTCGAAGCTGAGGTCGTGAAGGGCCAGGCGGTCGGCCTCGTAGCCGTAGGACACATCCTCGAACACCAGGTGCTTCGGCTTCTTGAGGTTCACGTCGCCCTGCGTCGGGATCATCTCGCGGAACCGGGCGCGCTCGTCCTGGAGCCGCTCGACGTAGGGCGCCGTCTCCGACATCGAGTGATAGGCGCTCTGGAGCACACCGGCCTGGTTGAGCGCCCGGATGAGGATGACGACGATGGCACCGAGCGACGCCAGCTCGCGATTCAAGAAGGTGTCGACCGCGAACAGGCCGCCGAGCAGGATGGCGATGGTGATCAGCTGGTAGAGCGAGGTCACGAGCTGCCGCAGGACCATCGCCTCGTAGATCGGCTTGGCTTCCACCTCCGTCGCCTCAGCCAGGTGCTCGTTCACCTGGTCGGTGACGCCGAAGGCACGGATCTCGAGGCTCATGTCGATGGCCTCGTGCGAGCGGGCGCCGTAGGCCAGGCCCGCATCCTGCTGACGCTTCGACACCACCTTGGCGAGTCGGGTCAGCGGCCGGACCAGGACGAAGAGCAGCATGCCCGCGATCGCGAGCAACAGCGCCGAAAGGGGGTCGACCAGCACCGCCGACACCAGCAGCGCGCAGAGCGTGAACGCGGTGCTCACCGCGCTCGCCAGGGTGCCCGTGGCCGAGCCCGTCCGGTTGACGTGTCGGATCAGGAGGTCCTGGATCTCAGACTGGCCGCGCCGGGACTGCTCGGCCCACGACGCACGGGAGAAGTCCTCCAAGGTCCCGGCCCGAACGGAGATCGTCAGGTCGGAGGTGATGCGCGCCGCGAGGTGCGCCGAGAGGATCTGGGAGACGAAGCGGGCGACGCCGAGGCCGACCGCCAGCCCGAAGGCGACCTGGAGCGTGAGGTCGAGGTCGCCGAGTGGGCCGAGCGTGGAGGACAGGTCCGAGTCCTGGGCGTTCGAGCCCGATCCGATCGACAGCGCGATCGCGGCGACGACCACAAGCATCGCCGCCTCGGTGACACCGGCGATGAACGACGCCAGCGCCATCCCGATGAGCCAAGGAGCCTTGTTGGCGAAGAGTGGCCGGTAGAGGTTCCAGAGGCTCCGTTCGGGAACCACCGGCACGGGGTCACTCGCCGCGGCCCGGCGGCGACGGATCGGGCTGGGCATCGGCAGACTGGTTCCTAGCGTGGATGAGGCGGGGTGCGTTGCAGGGAGTCCCGGGTGTCCCTCGCACCCGGCCCGCGACGCCTTTGGCCCAGGCAGCGGACTCGAACACGGACCAACCCGAATTCCCCCGGGGATCGTAGCTGCCCCTTCGCCCGCCACCGGCACCGCCTGCCTGCGGTGCAGCCGGCCACATCGGCAATACTGGACGTCCGTCACGTCCCAGTCGCCCGAAAGTGATCATGTACCCGACCCATGACTCGACCGAAGTCAGCATCGCGCAGTACCTCGAGGTGCTCCGACGCCGCTGGCTGTGGATCGTCCTGACTCCGGCGATCCTGGTCGGTCTCTCGCTGTACAACGACCTCCGGGCGGAACCGGTGTACTCGGCGCACGTCGAGATGCTCCTGCAGTCCACCGCGAGCGAGAACATCTTCACGCCGTCGGCCGGGCCCGGCGACCCGAGCCGCGCCATCCAGAACGAGCTGCGCATCATCCGGAGCCGGACGGTCAAGCAGGCCGTCGCCCGGGAGTACGGGAAGGCGGTGACGGCCAAGGCCTCAGCAGGCGGCGAGGACGACATCATCATCCTCAGCGCCACCGCCAACACCCCCGAGGAGGCCGCTCGCCGCGCCAACGTCTACGCCACGACCTACCAGGAGACCCGGCTGGAGGCGATCCTCGCCGACCTCACCGCGGCGAAGAAGGTCATCACCCAGCAGATCACGGACTTCCAGTCTCAGGTCGACGACCTCAACAAGCCGCTCGAAGCGCTCGACCAGCAGATACGCGACACACCGTCCACCGACCCGAACTACCAATCGCTGGTCGCCAACCGCGAACGGCAGAAGGAGATCACCGACGCCGCCCGCAACGAGGCCCAGGCCCAGCTGAACGACTACCAGCAGCGCCTCCAGGTGCTGCAGCTGTCGGAGCGCCTCACCACGACAGGCGGCATCCAGATCCTCAACCCGGCCACCGTGCCGTCGCAGCCGATCTCCCCCACCACCGTCCGCAACGCCGTCCAGGCGCTGGTCATCGGCCTGTTCCTCGGGGTCGCCCTGGCCTTCCTGCGCGATCAGCTCGACGACTCGTTGCGCACCAAGGCCGACGTCGAGCGAGCGGTGAAGGACCTGCCGACGCTCTCGCTCGTGCCCGACTACGGCGGAGCCCGTCTCGGTGACCGGAACGTGAGCCTGTCCACCATCGACGCACCGACATCGGCTGCAGCCGAGGCCTACCGCGGCCTGCGCACATCGATCCAATACGCATCCCTGGACAAGCCCCTCAAGACCATCCAGGTCACCAGTGCCAGCGCCGGCGAAGGCAAGAGCACCACGGTGGCCAACCTCGCCGTGGCGTTCGCGCAGGCCGGCATGCGCGTCGTCGTCGTCGGCGCCGACCTGCGCAAGCCCACCCTGCATCGCCTGCTCCAGGTGCAGGGCTCCATCGGCCTCACCTCGGTGGTCATCGGCCAGCTGAGCCTGTCGGAGGCGCTCCAGACGTCGCCGCTCAATGCCAACATCGACGTGTTGGCCTGTGGCCCGCTCCCCCCGAACCCGTCCGAGCTCTTGAACCACGATCGCACCGGCCGCATCCTGCGCTCACTCGCCGATCAGTACGAGATGGTCTTCATCGACTGCCCGCCCGTGCTGCCGGTGACGGACTCCCTCGTGCTGAGCCGTCACGCCGACGCCACGATCATGGCGGTCTTCGCCAACGTCACCACCCGGCGCACCGCCCGGCGAGCGGTCGAGATGCTGCGCCAGGTCGGGACGCCGCTGCTGGGATTCGTCATGAACGGCATCGCCGGTGAGGCCACGTACGGTTCGTTCTACGAGTACTACGGCTACAAGGCGTCGTCGGTGCCGGTCTTCGGACGCTTCATCGACCGCCGCCAGAACCAGATCCCGGTGATCGAGACGTCGCACCTCCCCGAGGACCCCAAGGAACCCGAGGACGAAGACCTCCAGGTCACGATCTGACATGCGTGCCGATCTCGGCACCGGTGCCACCGGCCCTCCCCTTGCCCCTGAGGGGCCGGTGGCTCAGCCCCCTCAGGCGCCGGTCCCCCGAGCAGCGCTGCTGTCGGCTGGACCGTCCAAACGGCTCGTCCTCCCGCGGTGGTTCCTCCTCGTGGCGGCCATAGCCGCCCAGATCGTGTTCGCCCGGATCATGATCACGGCTCCCCAGGTGGGGCTGTTCCAGCTCGTCGCGGTCACCGCCCTCATCCTCTGGGCCGCGCTCAAGCGGGCCACGACCGTGTCGATCTGCCTCATCGCCTACATCCCGGCGATGGAGATCTGCTTGCGGCAGAACCGTGCGCCGATCCCCTACCTCGCCGCGCCCTACCTGCTCATCCTCATCGCCGTGCTCGCGATCTTCACGGTGTACGGGAACCTGACCAAGCCAGGGCGCACCGCGCTGCTCTACCTGGCGCTGCTGGTGCCCTCTGCCATCGTCACCATCTCGATGGCCGGCAGCAGCGCGCGCGAGCCCATCGTCTTCGCCCTGGCCGGCCCGACATCGCTCGCCGCGCTGATCGTGTTGTTCTCCCAGGTCCGGCTGCAGCTGTGGCTCTACCGGCGCGTGCTGTGGGTGTTCCTCATCAGCGGCATGGCCCCCATCGCCGTCGCGGCCACCTCGATCAACGACTACGTGCAGGCTGGACTCTCCATCAACTTCAACGACGAGTCGAACTTCGCGACCAGCGGCGGGTTCGGACCCGTGCAGGTCTCCAGCGTGATGGGCCTGTCGGTGGTGATCGCCATGCTCGCGGTGATGGTCGAGCGTGAGCTGTTCACCCGCATCCTGGCCGCGCTCCTGGGCCTGCTGGCGGCCACCATGAGCTTCCTCACGTTCAGTCGTGGGGGAATGACCGCCGCCGTCCTTGCCCTCGCCGCGCTGATCATCGTCGCCAACCCGATAGGGCGGAAACGGGTGTTCACGATCGTGGGCGTCTCGTTGGCCATCGGCTACTTCGTCCTGATCCCCTGGCTCAACACCTTCACCGAGGGCGGGTTCGAAACACGATTCACCGACACCAAGAGCAACCGGACGGAACTGGCCCAGAGCGACATCGAGATCTTCCGGGACAACGTCGCGTTCGGGGTCGGACCGGGGATGACCAAGTACCAGCGCCTCACCTGGGAGATCTGCCAGCTCCGCTCCGACAAGTGCGACTCCGAGGGCTCCTCGCACACCGAGTTCACCCGGATGCTCTCCGAACACGGCGTCTCGGGCATCGTCGCCGGGGTGTTCTTGCTGATGCTGCCCGTCCAGGCCTTCCGTCGGGCCGGGCCGTCACGTGCGATCACCGTGACCTTCCTCACCTGGGCGATCGCCCAGATGTTCTACGCCAACTTCCGTGTGTCGGCGGTCGCCGTGGCCTTCGCCTTCGCCTTCATCCGCATCGACCTGACCTCGCGCGAACCTGACGGCAACCTCCTGAGCGAACCCGAGGAGCAGACCCAGCCGCTGCGGGCACCGGCCACCAGCCCATACCGGCCCCTCCCGCCGGCTCAGGTGGGCACGAGGCCCTTGTAGGCTTCAGCGAAGATCCGGACCTGGCGGCCAAGGTCGAACTCCGCCGCGGCGCGGACCTTCCCCGCCGCTCCCAGTCGCGCTCCGAGGGCGCGGTCGTCGGCGATCTGGGCCAGGCAGTCGTGCATGTTCTCGGTGTCGCCGATGTCGACCAAGAAGCCGTCCTCACCGGGAGCGATCACCTCATCCATGCCGCCGCAGCGGGTGGCGATGACCGGCAAGCCCGCGGCCATGGCCTCGAGCACGGCGTTCGAGATCCCCTCGCTCAAACTCGGGAGCAACAAGACGTCGGCCCACACCAGCTGGTCCTTGATCTCCTCTTGGCCCCCGAGACCAAGGAACGTGGCGTGGGGTACGAGGCCGAGCTGGTGGGCGAGAAAGGACAGCTTCTCGCGCTCGGGACCCTCGCCGGCGATGCGGTACTCGATCGTCCGGCCGGAGGCGATCAGGCTCGCCACCGCTCGTAGGCCGTCGTCGAAGCCCTTCTTCCAGTGCAGCCGGCCGATCGAGAGGACTCGCAAGGGACCGTCGTGCTCTTGGCGGCGATCGGCGAGCGGGGCGAAGTCCGCCACGGGCACGGCCGGGCGATTGACGAGGATCTTCTCGGCGCTCGCGCCATACTGCTCGACGGTCCGCCGCATGTCCTCGGACACGCAGTGGATGAGGTCGACCGCCGCGAAGACCTCCTCGAGGGCCCGGGCACGACTCGGGTCGCTCAACGGCAGGATCTGCTCCGCGGCGCCGCGACAGCTCACCGCGAGCTTCGCCGGCCCCAACAGGTCGAAGCTGTCCCGGTAGGTGGCGGCGATGCCGGAGAACTCGAAGTGCACGACATCGGCCCCCGCGGCGACCAGCGGTGCCAGTTGAGCGCGGCGCACGGCGGACGTGCCTCCGGCCCGGTGATCCCGGCCCTGCAGCTTGACGGCGGTCCCGACCACGGCGGCGGCCCCTGACGGTCCGAACGCTGCGAACGACGACCGCGGCCGCCTCCACGGCGAGGTCGGCACGAGCGGCAGGCCGAGGCCGGCGGCCTCGGGGGTGAAGATGCGCGCCGCCACCGACACGTCGATCCCCGCCTCGTGGAGGCCGGTCAGCTTCCGTCGGATGAACGTCTCCGAGGGATGCGGGAAGCGATTGACGACCGCCAGCAGAGACAGGTTGTTCATCGCAGCGTCAGCTCCCCGAGCACAAAGGACGTAGCTGGGACCCGGAGCTCCCAGCGGTCGGACCGTGCACCGCTCCCGACCGCCCGATGCTACCGGCGGCGGCGCTGGCGGCCGTCGACGGGCCGCGGTGCGCTTCACCGCTGTGCGTTTCGCCTCGGTGGTGACACCGCGTACCATTGGCCCCCGGCGTCGCCTGGCGCCGGAGGGGGACGACATGGTGATCGTGGCAGGCCCAGGGACCGGCTCATGAAGGTCATGGTCACCGGCGCGGCCGGGTTCATCGGTTCGCACCTCTCCGAGGCACTGGTCGCGGCGGGCCACGACGTCGTCGGGCTGGACTGCTTCACGGACTACTACGCCCGAGCCGACAAGGAGGCCAACCTGGCTGGCCTCCTCGCCGACGACGGCTTCACGTTCATCGAGGCCGACCTGCGCACCGCCGCCCTCGAGCCCCTCCTGGAGGGGTGCGACGCGGTGGTGAACGAGGCCGCCATGCCCGGTCTCCTCCTCGGGTGGGACGGTTTCGACACCTACCTGTCGTGCAACGTCACCGCCGCCGAGCGGCTGGGCACCGCCTGCTTGAACGCCGGCGTGGGCCACCTCGTCCACGCCTCGACGTCCTCGGTCTACGGGTCCGACGCGACCGGGTCCGAGGAGAGCCCGCTCCTGCCGGTCTCACCCTACGGAGCTACCAAGCTCGCGACCGAGCAGGTCCTCGACACGATGCACCGCGCCGAGGGCCTGCCGGTCACGATCCTGCGGTACTTCTCGGTCTACGGACCCCGCCAGCGTCCGGACATGGCCTACCGTGCCCTCGGCGAGCGGATGCTGCGGGGTGAGCCGCTCAGCATCCACGGCGACGGTCAGCAGAGCCGCACCAACACCTACGTGACCGACTGCGTGGCCGCCACCATCGCCGCCATCGCGCACCCGCAGCCCGGCGAGCACTTCAACATCGGCGGCGGCCAGGAGCTGACCCTGCTCGAGGCCGTGGACATCTTGGCCAAGGTGCTCGAGGTCGAGCCGCAGCTCGTGTTCGAGCCGGCGCGCCACGGTGACCAGCGTCGGACGGTGGCGGACTACACGAAGGCCAAGGCGGTCTTCGACTGGGCGCCGAAGGTGGATCCGGTCGAGGGCCTCCAGCACGAGGCCGCCTGGATCCGCCGGCTCCTCGTCTGAGCCGGTCAGCGGTCCACCACACCCAGGCCCCGGACCCGAGGCCCAGCCGCGGCAAGGGCGTCGTAGGTGTCGGCGAACACCCGGATCTGGCGCTCCAGGCGGAACGACCGGGCGGCACGAGCTGCCGCCTGCCCGCCCAGGGCGCGCCGCAGCTCGGGATCCACGGCCAGCTGCTCGAAGCAGCCGCGCATCGCCCGGTGATCGCCCACCCCGACGACCAGGCCATCCACTCCGTCGTCGATGACCTCGGCCATGCCACCACAGTTCGTGGCCACCACCGGGAGGCCGGAAGCCATCGCCTCCAGCACCGCGTTGGAGATCCCCTCGCTCAGGCTCGAGAGCACGAAGGCGTCGGCCCACACGAGCAGGTCCCGTACCTCCTCCTGCGACCGGGCACCCAGGAGCTGCACCGCGCCGCCCAGACCGAGCTGGTCGATGACGAACGAGAGCTTCTCGCGCTGGTCGCCCTCGCCCACGATCCGCAGCTCCACCTCGACCCCGGCGGCCACCAGCGGCGCCAGGGCCCGCAGAGCGTCGTCGTAGCCCTTCACCCAGTTCAGACGGCCCACCGAGAGCAGCCGCAGCGGACCGTCGTGCAGCCGGCGGGCATCGGCCAGCGGGGCGAAGTCGTCGACCGGGATGGCCGGCCGGTTCACCAGCACCTTCTCGGGTGGCGCGCCGAGGCCCTCGACCGTGCGCCGCATGGCATCTGACACGCAATGGATGAGGTCGACCTCGGCGAAGAGCGCGGCCAGCTCGGCGGCGCGCTCGGGCTTGGTGATCGGCAGGATCGCCTCGTTGCTGCCGCGACAGCTGACGGCGAGCCGGGCCGGGCGCAGGGCGGCAACCATGTCCTGGTAGGTGATGGCGATGCCAGAGAACTCGAAGTGGACGATGTCGGCCCGCGCCGCCGTCAAGGGCGCCAGCAGCGCCCGCTGACGCAGCGAGAGGCCGGGACGCGGCCGCAGCTCGGTCGCCGCCATCGAGCGGATCGTGCGACTGGCTCCCGCTGCCCCCACCGCCGTCCAGGAGGAGCGGGGGTACTGCACCGGCGTGGCGGGGACCAGCCTCAGCCCGGTCGCCCGGGCTTCGGGATGGAAGAACAGCCCGGCCGCCACCGACACGTCGAACCCCTCCGCCTGGAGCCCCGCCAGCTTGCGGGGGATGAAGGTCTCCGAGGGGACGGGGAACCAGTTCACGACCGAGAGCAGCGACGGGTGCACGCCGGCGGGGGCGCCGACCCGACCGGCCATCAGGCGCGACCGCTTCGCGACGGCAGCGGACGGCAGTGCCGATCCGCCCACAGCTGCAGCGCCAGCAGGTTCCAGAGGCCCTTGGTGCGATCGAGCCGCCCGCTCAGGTGGCCCTCGTACCAGGTCCGCAGCTCGGCGCGGTCGAAGGCACCCGCCGGGAACGCGTCCGGCCCGAGCACTCGCTCCTCGAACACCGGCCGCAGGTCCTCCCGCAGCCAGCGGGCGAGCGGGACGGTGAACCCCTTCTTGGCCACCGGGATCTGCTCGGGCGGGATGCGACGGGCGAGCGCCTTGCGCAGCACGACCTTCCCGAGCGAGCCGTCGAGCGCGGCAGAGGGGTCGATCCGCGCCGCGAGATCGAGCAGCTCGAGGTCGAGCAGCGGGACGCGCACCTCGAGGGAGTGGTGCATGCTCGCCCGGTCGACCTTGTGCAGGACCATCGGCAGGTGGCAGAGGAGCTCGTTGCGACGCATCCACTGGAGGAGATCATCGTCGGAGGGCTGGCCCTCGAGGTCGAAGCGGTCGAACGACGCGGGCACCCCGGTGAGCTCGGGAGCGAACGCTTCCAGATCGCCGTCGCGCAGCCCGGCGTGGGCATCGAGGTACCAGTCGCCGAGCGACGGGAACAAGATGCCGCGGGCCGGGCGCCTTTCCGTGGGGAACGGCTTCGATGCGGCGTAGGCCGCGGTCCGGGCCGACCGCGGGAGGCCGAACCACTTCCGGGCGCGACGCACCTTGGCGAAGCGCGGGTAGCCCCAGAACAGCTCGTCGCCGCCGTCGCCCGAGAGCACGACCTTGCCGTGCTCAGCCGCCAGGGCCGAGACCATCAGCGTCGGGAACGACGAGTAGTCCCCGAACGGCTCGGTGTAGGCCTGGGCGACGTCATCGACCAGGGCCAGGGCATCCATTCCGGTGATGACCCGCAGGTGGTGCTCCACGCCGAAGTGGCGGGCGTAGACCCCCGCCGCTTCGGACTCGTCTGAGACCGGGTCGTCGGTACCGATGGAGAAGGCCTGGACCGGTCCCTCCACGTGGTCGACCATCGCCCCGGCGACGAGCGGCGAGTCCACCCCACCCGACAGGAACACCCCAACCGGGACGTCGGCCACCAGCTGCCGGGCCACCGCCTCGTCCACCGCCGCCGCGACCGCGTCTTCCGCGGCACGTCCGGTGAGGCGCTCGCCTGGCGGCGGCACCGCAGCCATCGACCGGAAGCAGCCACCGGTGGGCGTCTCACCGGGACGCACGGCGAGCCAGTGGCCCGGCTCGACCTGCCCGGTGTGCGCCAGCAGGCCGTACGGCGCCGGAAGGTACCCGAGGCGGAGGTAGAGCCCGAGGGTCTCGGTGTCGATGTCGCTGCGGTCGCAGCGCCGATGGCGGATCACCTGGTCGTACTGGGTTCCGAACACGAAGGCCTCAGGGGTCCACCACCACGACAGCGGCTTGATGCCCACCGGGTCCCGCGCCAGGAGCAGGGTCTGCTCACGGCGGCGGTACCAGGCGATCGCGAACATGCCGTTGAGGCGGGCAAGGGCATCGACACCCCAGGCCTCGAGTGCCTGGAGCACGACCTCGGTGTCCGAGGTGGAGCGGAACCGCCGGCCAGCCGCCTCCAGCTCGCGCCGCAGCTCCCGGTAGTTGTAGACCTCGCCGTTGAAGACCAGCACGTGATCGCCGTCCGCCGACGCCATCGGCTGGTGGCCGCCTTCGCTGAGGTCGATGATCGACAGGCGCCGGAACCCGAGGGCGCACACCGCGCCATCATCCCAGGCCCCGACGTCGTCAGGTCCTCGCCGGGCCATGAGATCCGCCAGGGCGTCGACCTCGGCCCGGTCCTCATCGGTGATGCCGTCGCGCACCACCATGCCGGTGATCCCGCACACGTCAGCGGCTCCCGTCGGTGAGCTGGGCGAGGGTGTCGGCCCAGGTGTCGATGATGGGCTCCCACTCGAAGCGCTCCCGGACCTCCTGGTACCCGGCACGGGCCAGCCGGAGCCGCCGCACCGGGTCGTCGATGAGCTCACCGAGGACCGCGGCGAGGCCGGCCGCGTCACCAGGCTCCACCAACTCGCCGGTCTCGCCCCGGCGGACGAAGCTGCGCACGCTGGGGATGTCGCCCAGGACGACCGCTCGCTGGGCTGCCCACGACTCCACCGCGATGAGGCCGAACGACTCCTCGCGGGACGGGTGGACGACCACGTCGCAGGCCGACAGCAACGTCGCCCGCTCACTGTCCGCAAACCCTTCGCGGATCACCAGACGCTCCTTGCTCTGCTCCGGCGAGACCGCGGTGCGGTACCCGGCCCAGCCTCCGGGGCTCCCGGCCACCACCACCGTGACATCGGGGTGCTCGGCCCACAGGAGGGGGGCAGCCTCCAGGAGCGTGTCGATGCCTTTGTAGGCCGCGAGCCGGCCGACGAAGCCGACCGTGGGCCGCTCGGGCAAGCCGCAGCGCTGCCGGGCCTCGGTGGCGTCCATCGGGGGGAACTCGGCGCAAGATACCCCCGGTGGGATCACCGCGACCCGGTCGGCAGGCACGCCGAACGACCGGTCGGCCTCTGCTTCGAACTCGGTGACGGCGACCACCTGGTCGCACCGACGGAGGGCCCGCAACACGGCCGGGTGCACATCGGAGCTCGCGAGGTGCAACAGCGGCATCGCCACGACGCGAGCGCCGCCGGCCCGGCGGAGCAGGACAGGGAGGAGGATCGTCGCGGAGGGAGCAGAGACCCCGATGACGACATCGCTCGTGAGCGAGGACCGGCGGACGGCCCGGATCAGGCCCGGAGACCAAGGGCCTGACAGCCACAGCGAGTCCACGACCGCGGACCGTCGCCGTCGAAGCCGACGAATGCGGACGCGGGCCAGCCGGGCGAGGCGCAGCAACCCGAAGAGGACACCAGGAGTGGCGAACCGGCGGACCTCGACGCCATCGATGACCTCCGTCGCGGCGTCGATGTGGCCAGGCTCGCGAGCAGTGGGCGAACGCAGCGCGTCGGTCGTGAGCACGGTGACCTCGTGGCCGCGGACCACCAGGCCTTCGGCCACGCGCCGCACCAGCTCCTGGGCGCCGCCTCGCGAGGGGGCGTAGTTCGGTACGACGAACGTGACCTTCACCGGCTGCTCGCGCTGTTGGGGAGGTCACCCGGGACCACGGCGGCCTCGGGGACCCTGGCGCGCACGACCCGGTCGATCCAGGTTCCCGCTCGGTGCAGCACGAAGCGCTCGACCATCGACCACGCGACCTGGATGTCGGTGAGAGGCGTCCCGCGCTCGACGTACCAGCGGTCGACGGCGAGCTTCAGTGGGAGGATCTCGTCGCGGTACACGTCCTCCTGGGACCCGGCGTGGAGCCGATCGGCCTCCCACCGCTCGACAACGAGCTGGGTGGGTCCGGTGATCCCGGGGCGGGCGGCGAGCACCGCCTGCCAGCGCGGGTCCTCGACGTCGACCAGAGCGGGGGTCTCCGGACGCGGCCCGAGGAGGCCCATGTCGCCGCGCAGCACGTTCCAGACCTGTGGCAGCTCGTCGAGGCGCCAGCGCCGCAACACCGCCCCGAGCGGGGTGATGCGGTCGTCGTCGGACGCGGTGATGACCGCGCCGCCCGACGAGCCATCGACCCGCTCCGGGCGCATCGACCGGAGCTTCCACATGGTGAACGGAACACCGTCACGTCCGATGCGGGCCAGCCCGATCAGCGGCGGGCCGCCGTCGCTGCGGTGCACGCGCCACCCGAGCACGCCGATCAGCGGCGCCAACAAGGGAGCGAGCACCAGCGCGGCGACGCGGTCCAGGACCAACGACCGCAGACGAATCCAGGTGGACGGCCCCGGCGACGGGCGGCCGCTCACGACAGGACGTCCACCAGCGTGTCGAGCACCCGGTCGACCTCGCGGTCGGTCATGCCAGCGTGGAGCGGGAGGCTGATCGTGCGCCCCGCCATGCGGTCGGCGACGGCCACTCCGGTCGGCCCGACCGAGGCGTGGTCCCGAAACCAGGTGAAGCGGTGCACCGGACGGAAGTGGACGCTCGTCCCGATGCCGGCGGCGGCCATCACGTCGGCCACCTCCGTGCGCTCGACGCCCTCGGGCAGCACCACCACGAACAGGTGGTCCGCCGAGCTGTCGTCTGCCGTCCCGGGAACGACACCGCACCCGGGGATGCGCTCGACCACGGCACGGTACCGGGTGACGATCTCCCGGCGCCGGGCCTGCATCTGGTCGAAGCGTCCCAGCTGGGAGAGCGCTAGCGCCGCCAGCACATCGGGGAGGTTGGCCTTCAACCCGGGCTCGGCCACGTCGTACTCGGGGTTGGCCCCGATGCGGTAGCGGCCCCACGCATCGTTCGACAATCCGTGGAGCCGCTGGGTGCGGGCGTAGCGGGCCAGCTCGTCGTCGTGGGTGGCCAGGGCACCGCCCTCGGCCGAGGTCAGGTTCTTGGTGGCATAGAAGGAGTAGCAGGCGCCCACGGTGCCGACGCCGGAGATGGGGCCACGGTGATCCGAGGCACCCAGGGCGTGGGCGGCGTCCTCGATCACCGGGATGCCGGCCTCGGACGCCAGGTCGAGCACCGCTCGGTCGACCGCCGTGCCGGCGAAGTGGACGACCATCAGCGCGTCCAGTCCCTCGGCAATAGCTGCGGCCACCGCCTCCGCCGAGATGTTGAGCGTGCCGGCATCGACGTCGAGCAGCACCGGGACGGCACCGGCGTGGACCACCGCGGCGGCCGACGCCACGAACGTCCAGGTCGGGACCCCGACGCGGCTGCCCGGCGGGAGGCGCAGCGAGGCGACGGCGATCTGGAGCGCCGCGGTGCACGACGACATGGCGATGACGTGAGGCGCCTCGACCCGCTCGGCGAGCTCGGCCTCCAGGGCAGCACACTCGGCGCCGGTGCTCAGCCAGCCGCTGCGCAGGACCCGGGCCACGGCCTCGATGTCGGCCTCGATGATGTGCGGGAGGGCGAAGGCGATCGTCGCCTCTGGCTCCTCCGCGGCGCTCACGCCACCGATCCGATCGCGTCGATCAGACCCGCGGCGACCTGCGCCTGGTCGTCGGCTCCCAGGTACGGGTGCATCGGCAAGCTCAGGACCTCGCTGGCGGCCTGGTCGCTGTGGGCCATGCCGCCGGCGCCGACCGGGTAGGCGGCGTAGGCCTGCTGCCGGTGCAGCGGGAGCGGGTAGTACACGGCGCTGGGGATCCCCGCCGCCCCGAGGGTCTTAGCGACCAGGTCGCGGTTCTCGACGCGGACCGTGTACTGCGCCCATGCCGAGCGCACCCCGGCGGGCACGGCCGGCGTCGCCACGTGGCCTTCCAGGGCGGCGGTGTACGCGGCGGCCACCTGGTCCCGCAGGTCGAGCTCCTCCGGGAAGATCCTGAGCTTCTCGATCAGGATCGCGGCCTGGAGGGTGTCGAGCCGCCCGTTGATGCCGAGGCGGACGTTGTCGTACTTGTCCGAGCCGGAGCCGTGCACGCGCACGGAGCGCAGCACCTTGGCATCGTCGGGATCGAGGGCGACGACGGCCCCGCCATCGCCGTAGCAGCCGAGCGGCTTGGCCGGGAAGAACGACGTCGTGGTCAGGGGAGCGAACCGCCCGACCTTGCGTTCGCCGATCGATCCCCCGAAACCCTGCGCGGCGTCAGCGATGACCCACAGCCCGTGCTCAGCGCAGACCGCGTCGATGGCCTCGTAGTCGGCCGGGAGGCCGAACAGGTCGACCGGGATCACGCCCGCAGCCCGCAGCCCGGGATCCAGGCCCCGCACGGCGGCGTCGAGGCTGGCCGCGTCGAGGTTGAAGCTGACCGGGTCGATGTCGACGAAGACCGGCGTCGCACCGAGGAGTGCCACGGCCTCGGCCGTGGCGGCGAAGGTGAACGACGGCACGAACACCGCATCACCGACGCCGGCCCGCCGGACGAGCAGAGCCATGACCAGCGCATCGGTCCCGCTGGCGCAGGAGACGACTTCGCCTTCCCCCACGAACGCCGCGAGGTCGGCTTCGAACTCGGCGACCTCCGGGCCCATGATGTAGCGGCCATGATCGAGGACGCGAGCCACAGCTTCGTCGACGCGGCCTCGGATCCGGCGCTGCTGGGCCGCCAGGTCGATGAACTGCATATCAAGCCTCCCGGCCGGGATCGGGCACCTCGTGCAACCGCCCCTCGACCACCTCGTAGCGCCTGCCGCTGCGTGGACAGGTTAGGTCATCGCCCAGCCGCTCCCCCTCGTGGCTCATCCACCCGATCTGACGGGCCGGCGCCCCCACGACCAGGGCGTGGTCGGGGACCGGGCGGTTGACCACGGCACCGGCACCGATGAAGGCGTAGGCGCCGATCTCGTTGCCGCAGACGATGGTCGCGTTGGCCCCGATCGTGGCGCCGCGCCGGACGACGGTGGCGCGGAACTCGTCCTTGCGCGACACCTCGGCACGGGGGTTGTAGACGTTGGTGAACACGCAGGACGGTCCACAGAACACGCCGTCCTCGAGGGTGACGCCGGCGTAGACGCTGACGTTGTTCTGGATGCGGCAGCGATCGCCGACCACCACATCGGGGCCGATGACGACGTTCTGGCCGAGCGTGCAGCCCGCGCCGATCTTCGTGTTGGGCAGGATGTGCGAGAAGTGCCAGACCTTGGTCCCGGGGCCGAGCTCGGCGCCGTCGTCGACGTAGGACGACTCGTGGACGAAGACCTCGTCGCTCACACCGGACCGCCGGAGGTGGCGAGGCCGTCGACGTCGCCGAGGGACTCCTGAGCCTGGGCGAGCACCCGCAGCACCCGCAGGCCCTCGCGGCCATCGGTGCGGGGGACCTCGCCGTGCTCGATGCAGGACAGAAAGTGCTCGCACTCGACGCGCAGCGGCTCCGTCTGGTCGAGGGCCACGGGCACGCCCTCGGCCCTCTCGGGGCGTGGGCGCCCTTGCGACCAATCGACGCCGTGATCGAAGAGGACGAGCTTCTCCGGCCAGTCGTTCAGGTCGTCGAACACAGCCATGGCGTCGCTGCCGACGACCACCAGGCGCTGCTCCTTGAACGGGTGCAGCCAGGACACGAACACGTGGGCCCGGGGGCCGCTGGCGAAGCTGAGGTGGGTGGTGGTCACGTCGGCGACGTTCGTGCTGAGGTACGCCGCACCGGTGGCCCAGACCTCGTCGGGCTCCTCGCCGACCAAGGTGAGCAGCATCGACAGGTCGTGGGGGGCGAAGCTCCAGAGAGAGTTCTCCTCCTGGCGGAACTG
>CAZCVS010000004.1:0-29821 GCA_964501845.1 uncultured Iamiaceae bacterium | reverse complement strand
CCGCTTCGAGGACTACGAGATCGGCGAGAAGATCGACCACGTCGACGGCGTCACCCTCTCCGATGCCGAGCACATGATGGCGACGCGCCTGTGGCAGAACACGGCCAAGGTGCACTTCAACACCGAGGCCCGCCCCGACGGCCAGCGCCTGATCTACGGCGGCCACGTCATCTCGATGGCCCGCGCCCTGTCGTTCAACGGCCTGGCCAACGCCCAGCTGATCTCGGCCATCAACGCCGGGGCCCACACGTCGCCGGCGTTCGCCGGCACCACCGTGTACGCCTGGTCCGAGGTGCTCGACAAGGCCGAGACCTCGGCTCCCGGCGTCGGCGCGCTCCGTCTGCGGCTCGTCGCCACCAGCGGCCGCGACGAGTCCATGACCCTGCGCGGCGACGACGGCAAGTACGCCCCCGGCGTCCTCCTCGACCTCGACCTCTGGGCCCTCTGTCCCCGCTGACAGCTAGCCGACCACCGCAACGGGCGTGGGACGGAACGTGGTGGTGCCGTCGCCGAGCTGGCCGGAGTTGTTCCAGCCCCAGCACTTCGCCCGGCCTCCGCTGAGGACGCAGGAGTGGATGTTCCCGGTCGACACCGCCGTGGCGCTCGAGAGCGTGGCGACGGGGGTAGGGGTCGGCCGGTCCGTGCTGGTGCCGTCGCCCAGCTTGTAGGACGAGCCGTTGCCCCAGCACCGGGCGCCGGAGGGCAGGGCGGCACACGTGTGGTAGCCGCCCACGGAGATGGCGGTGGCGCCGGTGAGGCTCGAGACGGCGACCGGAGCCGTGGCCCCTGTCTTGGTGCCGTTGCCGAGCTGGCCGTAGTTCCCGGCGCCCCAGCACTTCGCCGCGCCGCCGGCCACCAGCACGCACGAGTGGTAGCTGCCGGCGGCGACCGACGTCGCCCCGGTGAGCCCGGTCACCGCCACCGGGACCGAGGACTTGGTCGTCCCGCTGTTGCCGAGCTGGCCGGAGTCGTTCTTGCCCCAGCACTTCGCCGCGCCGGCCGCGACCACGGCGCAGGCATGAAGGCCGCCGACCGCGAGCGAGGTCACACCGGTGAGGCCGCTGACCGTGGCCGGGGCGGTCTTGGCTCCTCCCGCCGTGCCGTCACCGACCTGCCCCTCGATGTTCTGACCCCAGCACTTGGCCGTGCCTCCGGAGATGACGGCGCACGTGTTGTAGCCACCGCCCCGCACGGAGACGACGTTGGTGAGCCCGGTGACCGGGACGGGGCTGTTCCGGGTGGCGGTCGTGCCGTCGCCGAGCTGGCCGCTGCCGTTGGTGCCCCAGCACTTCACCGTGCCGCCCGAGATGAGGGCGCATGAGTGGTAGTAGCCGGCAGTGATCGACGTGGCTCCGGTGAGCCCGGTCACCGTCACGGGAGCTGGGCGGTTGGTCGTCGTGCCGTCGCCCAGCTGCGCGCCGTCGTTGCTGCCCCAGCACTTCACCGTGCCGCCCGAGATCAGGGCGCACGAGTGCGCGTACCCCGACACGATCGCGGTCGCTTGCAGGCCGGCCGCGGCGACGGGGGTGACCGGGCTCGACGCCGACGACTGGGCGCCGGTGCCGATGGCGTTCCTGGCCGCCACCTTGAACGTGTAGGCCGTCCCGTTGGTGAGACCCGTGATCGTCTGGGTGGTGGCGGTCGTGTTGAAGACCACCGGGGTCTTGGCCGTCGACCCGGTGTAGGGCGTCACCACGTAGCCGGTGATCGGCGAACCGCCGTTGGACAGCGGCGCGGACCACGACACCTGGGCCTGGGCGCTGCCGGCAGCCGCGGCGACGCCGATGGGCGCGCCCGGGGCCGTGGGCGGCTTGATGCGGTTGAAGTAGCCCGGTGATTCGAGCAGCTCCCTCGCCAACGTCGCGTGCGCCGTGCCCGCCTTCTGCCGGGTCACCCAGTTGGATGCCTCGGCCGACGTCGGCGCCCGGCCCATGAGGTAGATGTACGCGACGGCGACATCGGTGTTCTGGGCCTGCTTGTTCTTGTACTCGTTCGACTCCGAGAACCCGACGACCACCTGGGCCTTCGTCTTCTCCTTGCGGTCGAGCTTGCCGGTCCAGTAGTTCACCCCGGCCTGGTCCGCAGCCCGGCCCAGGACGTCGGTGTAGATCTGGGTGACGAACTGGCGGTTGGTCAGCTTCCCGTACTTGGTCTTGAACTCGTTGCTGTTCGTGAACTCCGTCGCGATCTGCGTCACCGTCCACTTCTTGGCGGGGGCGACGTTGCGCTTGCGCTTGATCCAGAACTGCAGCCCGCCCGCATCGGGGGCCCGACCGAGGAACGCCCGGTAGACCCGGACCACGGGGTCGACGTTGGCCAGGTTCTCCGAGCCGCGGCGCAGCGAGTCGACGAGGTTGCCCTTGTGCTTCGCCTGGCTCGAGAGCTGCGACACCCAGCTCGATGACTGCGACGCCGTCGGCGCCTTCGTCGTCAGGTCCACGTACTGGCGGTTCACCAGCGCCTTCCACGAGGCGAACGGCGCGTAGCCCGAGTCCGCAGCCTCGGCCCGCAGCGGTGCGAACCCGATGACCATCAGCACCGCCAGCAGCACGGCCACGATCACCCGGAGGCGATGCGTCGACCGCACCGTGCCCCGCTTGGCCGTCGCCCCACCGACGCCGGAGAACCCTGTCGTCCCTGATCCACGCATCGCTGCACGCCTTCCCCTCGACCGAACTGCGGCGAACGGTACGCACGGCTGCGCGAACGAAGCGCGAACGGCGGTTCATGACTGCCGGCGACGACCGGTCAGCCTCCAGCGCGGACGCCTGCACCTGGGACGCGCCTCGATCGACGATCGGGCTGTTCGCGCATCGTTCGCGGCCCTCCTCGTAGGTTCGCCGCCATGCACGTCGTGCGGGTCCATCTGCTTGCGCGGCACCTGACGGTCGCCGCCAGGACGTGACAAGCTCTGGCTTCATGACGGAGGGTGGGGCCCCGGCGAGCACGGATGTGGCCGGGTGCACCGTGGCGACCCGCAACTACCTGGCCGACGCCCGGGTGGCGGCCGAGTCCTTCGTCGACCACCACCCCGGATCCCGCTTCGTCATCCTCGTCGTCGACGGCGACCACATGCCCCCGGCGGGCTGGTCCCATCGCGACGTCGAGCTGGTCACCCCCTCCATTCTGGGCTTCGACCGCGACGAGCTCCTCCGCATGGCGGCCATCTACGACCCCGCCGAGCTGGCCTGCGCCCTCAAGCCCTTAGCCCTCCGCCAGGCCCTCACCCACGCCGAGGTGGCCATCTACCTCGATGGTGACGTCGAGATCCTGGCCCCCATGCCCGAGCTGGCCGGTGCCGGGCGCGACCACGCCGTGGTCCTCGTCCCCCACGTCCTGGAGCCGATGCCCCGCGACGGGCGGCTGCCCGACGAGACGGGGTTGCTGGGGTCAGGCATCTACAACGGGGGGCTGTTGGCCTGTGGCCCGGGGTCGGAGCCGTTCCTGGCGTGGTGGGACGTGCGCCTGCGGCGGGATTGCCTCTTCCAGCCCGACCTCCGGCTCCTCGCGGATCAGCGCTGGCTCGACTTCGTCCCCGCCCTGTTCGACCACCACATCCTGCGGGACCCGACCTACGACGTGGCGTACTGGAACCTGCACGAGCGCCCGACGGCTTGGCTCGACGGCCGGCTCTGCGTGGGCGACCGGCCGGTGCGCTGCTTCCACCACTCCGGCCTCACCGATGCCCGACCCTGGCTGCTCAGCGGGTGGACCGCGGAGCGCCCCCGCGTCACCCTGGCCGAGCTGCCCGCCGTGGCTCGGCAGTGCCGCGCTTGGCTCGAGCGGCGCCGCGCCGTCGGGGCCGAGGCCGACCGGGCCCTCGGCTACCACTGGGCCCGGACCCCCCGGGGCGTCGACCTCGACGGCCGGGCTCGCTGGCTCTTCCGCTCCGCCCTCCTCGCTGCGGAGGCGGACCCCACCGGCACCGCGCCGGCCCCGCCCTCCCCCTTTGCCCCCGACGGCGGCGAGGCCTGGGAGGCGTGGCTGCGCCAGCCGGAGGACCCGGACGGCGTCGGGCGGTACCTCCAGCAGCTCTGGAACGATGCCGGTCATCTCCAACGGTGGTTCCCGGAGGTCCCGGGGGCCGACCGGGCCGCCTTCTTGGCCTGGGTCGCCAGCCCAGACGCCGACGATGCCGCCATCCCCGCCGCCTTCCGTCCTCGACCCGAGGAGCTTCCCTTGCCCGACGCCGACGAACCCGCCGCTCCCACCCCCAGCCCTTCGCCGTCGGCGGCCGCCTCCCCCCTCCCCCTCGCTGACCTGGACCGCGCTCACGAGGCCCTCAACACGCCGGCCCGCTCGGCACCCGGCGTCGCGGGCAAGGCGGTCGATCGCCTGCTGGTCGGCCGCGACGAGCGCACGGCCCAGGCCACCACTGCGGTCGGCGATGCCGTCGCCGACGTGGCCCGGCGCCTGGCGGAGGCCGAGGCCGGCCTGGCGCGACGCATCGCCGAGACCGAAGCCGACATGGCCCAGCGCATCGCCGATGCCGAGGTCGACCTGACCCGGCGCCTCGCGGCAGCGGAGTCGGACCTGACCGCGATCCGGGGCGACCTCGGCGGGGCCCTGGAGCAGGACCGCATCACCGCCGGCATCGTGGCCGACGCCGAGGAGCGCCTGGCCGACGAGGTGGGTGAGCTCCGGCTCCGGGTGGACGAGCTCGCCGCCGAGGTCGCGACCGAGGAGGCCCCACCGTGACGGCGAGGCCATGAGGTCTTGGGGGTCACGGTTGCTCCTGGCGCTCACGATCGTGGCCCTCGCCGCAACCTTGCTCGTCCACGTCTCGCCGTGGGTCACCAAGGGGTTCGGCTACTCCTACGACGGCTACAACGGCGCCATGTGGAGCCTCGGAGCCAGGGGGGCCGTCGAGGATCCGATCGGCAACCGCCTGGGCGGCGTCCAGCCCAGCGGGTACCGCTACGCCAACCACCCACCTCTGTTGGTGTGGACGACCGCGGTGACGGGTGGCCTGACCGGGGAGCGCCCGGTCGCCCTGCGCGCCCCGGCCCTCCTGGCGAGCCTGGCCGCGCTCGTCTTGCTCGCCGCCCTGCTGCGCGACGCCGGGTTCGACCTCGTGGAGATCGCCGGGGGGCTGGCCGTGGCCGGGACCTCGGCCATGTTCCTCACGTTCGGGGCCATGCTCGACACCCCGGTCCTCTCCCTGCCCTTCGGGCTGGCCGCCATCTGGGCCGCCCAACGGGCGTGGCAGGGCCGCCCGCCTCCGGGTCCCGTGCTGGTGGCCGCTGGCTCGCTGGCTGCCCTGGCCGGGTGGCAGTCGCTGCTGGCCGCCGTCTTGGCCACGGCGCTGACCCTGTTCTCGCCGCCCGCGGAGGGGCGCCGGGCCGGGCGGGCCGTGGGCGCTGGCGCCCTGGCCGGACTGGCCATCACCCTCGCCTGGATCGCCTGGGTCAAGGGGACGCTGCTGGCTCTCGGCGATCAGGTCTCCTACCGGACCGGCGCCGACACCGGGGAGTGGTTCCGCCGCCAGGAGACCCACCTGGGCGACCTCTACGGCCCGATCTTGCTGATGATCGCGGCGGTCGGGCTGGTGCTGGCCCTGGCCCTCCGGCACCAGCCGACCCCGGCGACCCAGCCGACCTCCGACGCCCCGACACCCCGTGCCTGGGCCGGCGTACGGCCCCTCGCCGGGCTGCTGGCCGCGGTGGTCGTCGGCTACACGCTGATCTTCCGGCAGGCCTCCGCCGCCCACGCCTACTGGACGTTCTGGGGCGTGGCCCTCCTCGCGGTGGCCGCCACCGCGCTGCTCCACTGGATCCGGCGGGCCGCGCACCGGCTGCCCCGCCCCGCGGCCGTGGCCGTCCAGTCCCTCGTCGTGGTGGGCGTAGTGGTCCTGGCCCTCGCCGGTGCGGGCCACCGCAGCAAGAGCGACCAGAGCATCCAGGAGGGCCTCGGCGCGGTTCCGGTCCTGCGCGCCGCGCCCCGAGCGTCGCGGCCCGACCAGGCCACCCTCGTCGTGCGTGACGTCGAGCCGATCCTGCCGTGGGCCGACGTCGTCACCCACGGCCGGGCCCAGCCCGTCTCGCCCGCGGAGGTGGCCCAGCTGCCCCCCGACACCCTGGTCTTCCTCGTCGCCGGGGGCGATCCCGGCGACGAGGTCCGAGCTGCCGCCGTCGCGGTCGATGGCCGCTACGTGCTGATGCGGGCCGGCGACTACCAGCGCATCGTCGCATGATCCAGCGGAGAGGCGTCGTGACCGTCGCCGCCCTCGTGCTGGCGCTGGCCTCGTCCCTCTGGCGCATCACCCGCCGGCCGCTCTGGATCGACGAGGCCTTCTCCCTCGGAGCCACCAACCAGCTGGTCGACACCATCCGCAACACCGGGGGCACCATGGCCCTCTACTACGTGCTGCTCAACGGGTGGACCGCCATCGTCGGCTCGTCGCCACTCGCCCTGCGCAGCCTGTCGGTGGTCCTGGTCCTGGTGGCGATCCTCGTCTTGTCGACGCTGGTCTACCGGCTCCTCCCACCGATCGAGGCCGGCCTGGCCCTGGTGGTGGTCGCCCTCCTGCCCAACGTGCTCTTCCTGGCCCAGATCGCCCGGGCCTACGCCCTCGTGCTGGTCCTCACGGTGAGCTGCTGGGCGTGCCTCACCCGCGCCGTCGAAGCCGATGCCCGCGACGATGCGCGGTCGACCCGGCACTGGGGCCTCGCCCTGGTGCCCCTGGTGGTCGCCGGCGAGCTGGCCCACGGCCTGTTCCTCCTCCAGGTGCCGGCGCTCGTCCTCAGCGTTGCCGTCCACCTCCGCCACCGGAGGCGACTGCTCCTGACCCTCGTCCCGGCCGTCGTCGCCGGCCTGGCGACGCTGGCCTTCTTGCTGCTCGCCCTCGAGGCCGAGAAGGTCGGTGAGTGGATCCAACCGATCGACCGGGCCCAGATCGAAGCCCTGGCCACCCACCTGCTGGCCCGCCGGTGGCCGTTCCGCGCCGGGCTGGCGGTCCTGGTCGGGGTGGGAGCCCTGGCCCTGCTGCGGCGCCGGGCCCCCGACCCCGTCGGTCGGTGGAAGGCCGTGGCCCCCCTCTGGTGGGCGTTCTCACCCGTCATCGGCCTGGTGGCCCTGTCGGTGGTCCGGCCCACCCTGCTCGGCCGCTACGTGTCCGCCTCCGCCCCCGCCCTGGGCATGCTCATCGCCGTCGGCCTCCACACCCTGTGGCGGGCGATCGTGCCGTCCCGCTCGGCTTCCAGCCCCGACGCGCGGCTGCGCCCGAGCCACGTCGGACGCTGGGTCCTCGCTGCCCTCCTGGTGGTGGCGGCCGTCAGCGTCCCCGTCCTCGATCGGGTGCCCAAGGCCGGCGCTCGCTTCGAGGACTGGGACGCCGTCGCCGACTTCATCGGGTCCCACGCCCAGCCCGGTGACGGCATCGTCTTCATCCCCATCGCCAAGCCGGTCGACAACACCGACACCCTGCGAGCCCCGTTCGAGGCGGCATGGACCGGCCGGCCCGGCCCGCGGGTGGACCTGGTCGCCCTCAGCCCGCCCCGACCCCTGGGCCAGGTCCGGCGCCTCGAGGCCGACCTGGATCCAGCGGAGCTCAGCGCCCGCATGGTGGAGCACGAGCGGGTGTGGGTCGTGCTGGTTCCGACCGGGTGGGACACGTTCCTCGACGTCCTCTCCCGCGAGCCGACGAAGTCTCAGATCCGCCGACAACCGACCGTCCACACCTTCAACGGCGGCATGCAGGTCGTCCTGCTCACCCGGGTCGGCTGACGGCTCCCGACCGGACGCGCATCCTGACCGTCGTCCGAGTCACGTCTCCCCTCGGATCGGGACCCGCCCGCTGCTCACGGTCGCAACGACGCACCCAGGGCTGGCGGGTCACGGATTGCCCGCAGACCCACGGTCCGTGCTGGTTCCGGCGACCTTGGCTGAAGTTCGTGTGCGGACTGTCGCCCTGCCTCGATTCGCACACCAACTTCAGCTGGCCCCGCGAAGATGTCCGGTTCCGGCCACGGTCCATGGCCCGAGCCGCATGAGCGCGACGAGGCCCGACCCGCGCGGCCCTGGGCGCGCCCTTCGCAGCCGTGAGCACGACGACGGTCCCGATCCGAGGGTGGGTGGTGCACGGCGCGACGCTCAGGGACACCCATGAGCCGTGTGGGCCGTGGGTCAGACGGTCACGCCCAGGGTGGCGGGGAGGGCGGACCACCAGGCGTCGACGGCGTTCGTGGCCTCGGCGAGCGGATCGGGGCAGTCGGCCATCGCCGCGGTGACGGCGTCGAGGGCATCGGGCAGGTCGTCGGGGTCGGTGACGGCGAACGCCTCCGGGAGCCCCGCCAGGTTGGCGAGACCGCCCGCCTTGGCCTGGTAGTAGGGGGAGGCGGCCCCGAGCACGGACGGCACTCCGGCGCTCAGCGCGAACAGGGCGGCGTGGTACGACTGCGTGGCCACGGCGACCGCGCCGGACACGGCGTCGACCAGGCGGGCCGGGTCCGAGCCGCACTCCACCAGGCGCCAGCGGGCCTGGAGCGGAACCGTGGACCGGAGGGTGGCGAGGGTGGCGATCTCGGGCTCGGGCGGCTGCGAGTTGAGGGCCACGCCGAGCACATCCCAACCCCGCGCCGCGGCCAGCGCGTCGGCGGCCAGCGCCCACCGGCGGACCGGGTCGGCCTCGGGCGCACCGACGTAGTCGGCCCGGCGGACCGTGACGGCCAGGGTCGGCCGGGCGAGGGCGGCGAGCGTCGGAGCGTCGGCGGTCGGGGGCAGCCCCAGTGCGTCGTCGCCGGTGACGGTGACGACGTCGGGGTCGACGCCGGGGAGGCTGGAGGCGAAGGCGGCCGATGCGTCGTCGCGGCAGCCGAGGGCGACGGCGCCGCCGAGGAACGCGGCCATCAGGTCGCGATCGTCGTCATCGATCACGTACCCCTGGCCGGAGAACGCAATGGGGACGCGCGCCGTGCGGAGGGCGGCCGCCAGGAGGGCCCGGGGGATGATCGTGCCCTCGGCCCAGTGCGAGGACAGGCCGCAGCCACCGAACACGGCGGCGTCGTAGGCGGCGGGGTCGAACGGCCGCCACCGGGCCCGGTCGGCCCCGGCCCGTTCGGGCGCGTGCTCGAGGACGGGAGGCAGGGTGCCGAACTGCTCGGTGCTGAGACCGTGGATCGCCATGTGCAGGGGCAGAAGCCAGCGAGTCCGGCCGCCGAGCGCCTGGGCGGGCGGGCCGTCGGTGATCACATCGATGGCGACGTCGGGCCCGAACGCGGCTCGGGCCCGGTCGATGGCGCGCACGGTGATGGCGTCGTCGCCCAGGTTGGCCACGCCACCCGGGCCCACGAGGAGGATGCGAGCGGTGGGCGACGAGACCCGCACCGGCGGCGGGGTCGGGGCGAGCGTCGGGTCGAGGGCGATGGCCTCAGGCGTGGCCCACAGCGGGCCGGTCGACGGGTGGATGGCGACCGCCGCCACACCCACGAGGGCATCATCGCCGCGGTGACGACCGAGGGGGTCGTAGGTGCGGGCGATGCGCTCCTGGCCCAGGCGAGGGTCGGGCACGGTGTGGTGGAAGCCGGTCGGCCACTCCCGGTACACCGCGGTGACGGTGGGCACGAAGGCCAGCAGCCGGCCCTCGGTGATGGCCTGGTGCAACGACGACCAGTCGTCGACGTGCTCGAGCAGCGGGTCGGTGGGCCATCCACCCATATCCCGGTAGGCGGCCAGGTCGCTCACCGCGATGGTGCCGATGTAGTTGGAGCGGAAGAAGGCGGCGGTGGGCGGCTCGTTGGACACCGCGCCCTGGGCCGCGCCGTCGGCGTCGGCCTGCACGATGGTGCCGAACGTGACGGCGGCGCCGGTGCGGACGGCCATGCGGTAGAGCTCGACCACACCGGCGGCGACGGCGACGTCGTCGGCGTCGAGCTGGAAGGCGTGGCGGGTGCGGGCGGCGTGGAGGAGGGTGTTGCGGGCGTGGGCCAGGCCCAGGTTCTCGTCGGCCTGGATCACCCGGATGCGGGGATCGGTGGCGGCCAGGGCGGCGGCGACCGCAGGAGTGGCGTCGGTGGAGGCATCGTCGAGGACGAGGATCTCGCCCTGCTCGTCGGGTGGCAGCAGGTCGAGGACGGCTTGGGCACTGCGCACCGAGGTCGCCAGGAGCGGCCCGTGGTTCCAGCACAGGGTGAACATCGACAGGCCGGGGCGGAGGTCGGGGGCCGGGCCGAGCCGCTCGCGGAGGGCGGCGGCCGCGGCGGCGCGTGCCGGCGCCTGGACCGTGCGGCGAACGGCCGCGGCGTGGGCGACGACGGTGCCGTCGAGAGCATCGAGGGCGGCAACCTGCTGGCCGATGGCAGCGACCTGGTCGCGCAGCTGGTGCAGCTCGCCCCCGGCCGCCGCGAGGCCGCCTTGGGTGTCATCGCGACCGTCCCAACCGATCTGCTCGACCCGTGCCAGCGCGGCGCGCACCTCGGCCAGCTCGGCGGCGATGGCCTCGACGGAGCGAGCCATGTCGTCGACCGTGCCGGGCGCCCGCCGGGCCCGGCCCACGAAGCCCCGGGTCCGGTCCACGATGCCGGGCGCCGGCTCGTCGGTCGGGTCGCCGGTCGGCGTCTCGTCGGTCATCGACCGGCCCGGATCATGCGTAGGCGCCGGTGAGGAGGTCGTGCTCGGCCGAGCCCGACAGGAGGTGGTCGACGACCGGGCCCAGGCGCCTGGCGACGGCGCCAGGGCTCAGGTCGAGCTCGGCCAGGGACTCGTCGGACACCACGAGATGCACAAGGGCCGGCGGCAGGTCCCGGGCGAGGTTCTGGGCGGCGACCCCTGGCATCACCTGGAGCGGCAGGCACCCCTGCTCGATCGCTTCGAGGACCCGGAGCGGTTCGAGGTCGCCGTCGGCTCGCCACCACAGCCGGGCCCGGGCCGTGCGCAGCAGCGTCTGCACCGCGACGGCGTCGAGGACCGGAGGTTCGAGCCACGCCCACAGGATCCCGGGCAGGTAGGTGGGGCCGGGACCGTGGCGGCCGGCCAGGGCGAGGGCCAGGTCGGCCTGGTGGCCGTCGCGGGCCTCGTCGCGGATGTGGTGCTCGACGACCGCCCACGCGTGGGGCCGATCGGAGTTGGCGTCGACCAGGGCTCGGATCTCGTCGTGGCGCTCGAGCGCCGGGCGCAAGGCGACGGCCCCCGCACGCCATCCGAGCGGCGCCGGTGCCGGAGCGACGGGTTGGCCCGTGGTGACCCGCAGCGCCGTGGCGACCCGCTGGGGCAGCGAGGCCCCCGCGAGGGCGGGCGGGGCATCGTCGCCCCATCGGGGACGCGGGGTCACGTCGTTGGCCCGATCCCAGGCGTCGGACCAGGCCCGGCGCAGCTCCTCGTAGGCCGGGGGCAGGCCCTCGATGATCGGGGAGACGAGATGTGCCTGCTCGGAACGGAGGGCCGACTGGCGGACGCTGTCGGGATCGATCGGGGCGTCGAACCCCGCCGCGGGGTCGGGGTCGCCGGCGATGGCCAACCCGGCCATAGTGATCAGGCACTTGGTGCAACGCCCGCAGTTCCCCGCCGTGCCCCCCTCCCAGCACACCTGGAGCGACCGCCGCGCCAGCGGCGAGCCGAGCAGGTGGGCGGTGCGCTGGACTCGGGTCCGCTCCAGGTTGCCGGCGACGACCTCGGTCCGGCCGGTCCGCAGCGGGCCGGTCAGACCCCAGTCGACCGGGACACGACGGTCGGCGTGGACCGGGTGCGCGGTGCTCAGCACCAGGCGGCGCATCCGCCCGGCGACCTGGAGGCCGGCGCCGGTGAGAGCCGGTGCCGCGGTGTCCATCCAGCGGCGATGGGGGTTGAGCATGGCCTGCGCCCTGGACTCCACCTCGACGACCTCCAGCCCGAGCTCGGCGGCGACCGCGTGGTGGCCGGCGAGGATCTCGGCCTCGACGACGGCGGGAGTCGTCGAGGCCAGGCGCACGGCCACGAGGTGCGTCACCCGATCGCCGGGCGGCTCGTCGAGCAGATCGAGCAAGGTCGACCACGAGTCGACGCCCCGGGTGAAGAAGAGGCCGACCGCGTCGCCGTCGGCCGGGGTGTCGTAGACATCGTCGAACCGAACGGCGAGGGGCGGGAGGTCCCACCAGTCGACCAGCGTGGCCAGGATCTCCGCCGCGCCGGCTGCCATGCGGGCGTCGACCGGGCCCTCGACGTGGAGGTCCTCGCCCCGCACCGCGGCGAGCATCACCAGCGGGGCGACGCCGGGAGTCGCGGTCGGGTCGAGCAGGTCCGCCTGGGCGATGGGCACCCGCACCACGAGCGGCGCCAGCTCGGCGCCGTCAGCCGCCGACAGCTCGGTCCGCACGACGAGGTGCCCGGCCTCGACGCGCGTCACAGGGGCCCGGGCAAGCACCGGCGCAGACTACTTGCCGGCCAACGAAGGCGAGTCGTGTGGATCCGGCGGTCTGACCGGGATGGGCGACGCGAGCCGGGCGAGCAGCGAGGGGTTCTCCGACTGCTCGGCCCGTCGTGTTCAGGCTGGAGCGCGGAGGAGGTGGGCGTCGATCGCGGCAGGCGCGAGGATCGTCTCGAGCACCATGACCGCGGCGCCGGTGATCCCGGCTTCGTCGCCGAGCTGGCTGGGCACGATGCGCAGGCCGCCGGTGGCAAGGGGAAGCGAGCGCCGGTAGACGGTCTCTCGGATCCCGGCCAGGAGCGGCTCGCCTGCTCCCGCCAGGTCGCCACCGATGACGATGACGGCGGGGTTGAGCAGGTTGACGCAGGTGGCGAGGACGCCGCCGATGGCGAGCCCCGCCTCGCGGACCATGCGAACGGCGTCTCGCTGGCCGTGCAGCGCTTGAGCGACGACGTCCCGGCTGGTGTGGGTGTCCAGACCCACCTCGCGAAGGCGGGCGGCGAGCGCGCCACCGCCGGCGATGGCCTCGAGGCAGCCGACGTTGCCGCACCGACACAGCACATCGTCGTGATCGGGCACGTGGACGTGGCCGATGTCGCCAGCCGACCCGACGACACCGCGGTGCACGTGGCCGCTGGCGACGATGCCCGAGCCGATGCCGGTGCCCACCTTGACGAAGAGGAGGAACTCCTCTTGACGCCAGTGCGACCAGTACTCACCGAGGCCCATGATGTTGACGTCGTTGTCCACGAGCGCCGGGGCGCCGTAGCGCTCCCGCAGGCGCTCGCCGACCGGGTAGAGGTTCCAGCCCGGCATGATCGGTGGGCTCACCGCGCGACCCGTCGCGAACTCGACCGGACCTGGGAGCCCGACCCCCACGCCGCGCACCTCCGCCGCCTCTCGCCCGATCTCACCGAGCAGCTGGTCGAACGCATGCTCGAGCCACGACAGCACCTCGGCGGGACCCTGCGCCACGACTCTGAGGTCCTACAGACCTTGGCCAAGGAACAGTCCAACAAGAGCGAGTGCTCGTGGAATCCCCGCGACTACTGGAACTGTGCCGTGGCCGTTGCCAAAGCGGTGACGCACTGGGTCCGGGATTGGGGGCACGTGGTCCTCGATGTTCTCTCGGTCGCAACCTTCGCCCCGCCGCCCTTCAACGCCGTCGGAGTCGCTGCGGCGGTGACCAACGCCACGTGGCATGCCACCGACGGCGATTACGTCGCAGCCGGCCTATCGCTCGCGGCACTACCTCTACGGACGCACGACCTGGCTCACCGACCCGGTCGTGTTCGCCCAGCTCCACGACATCCACCGTCGCACCGCCATCGACCAGGCGCGCTCCATCGGCCTACTCGATCCCGAAGGACCCGGGACCTGGACTCACCCTGACCTCTCCCGGATGGTCTACGCCGACGGCAAGGTCGTCACGCCGCTGTTCCGCGGCCAGCCGGACACCCGGATCCTGAATCGCAAGACCGGCGAGATCCGTACGCCGCGGTTCGAGGCCGATGCTGGCCTGCATTTCGAGGGCACGGGCGAGACCGCTTGGGGACTGAAGTTCGTGTTGGTCGCCGTGCGGACCACTGACGTCCACGGGCGCATCATCCTCGACACCGACTGGGTCCCCTCGCCCGGAGGCGAAGCCGCCACGGCCATGGACTCGATCACCCGCATCGCCGGCGACGCGCCGGGGCTGCTGGGAGTCATCTACGACGGCGCTCTCCGCGGTGTCCATCATCAGCGGCTGCTCCGCGATCTCGGGATCCTGTCGGTCAACAAGGTTTCCGCCACCACCGGCACCGGGCCCCGACGCAAGGGCCGCGTCCGTGTTGAGAAATCGACGTTCGTCGAGCAGCGCACGGTCACCGCGCCCGATGGGACTACCCACACGATCGACCTGTTCGCCCAGGCCGGTGCGATCGGCATCGCGACGATGACCGACACCGGCAAGATGCTCTTCACCGAGCTCCGACGCATCCGGACCAGCCGCAAGGCCGACAAGGTCGGCACCTTCCGCTGGTACAACCACTACCGGCTCCCCGAGCACCTCGGCGGCGAGGTGCTCGTCGTGCGGCTCCACGGCAACGACGACGACAAGGTCCGGAATTTCAACCGGACCGAGAACGTCCGGCCCATCCCGCCGAGCGATCCCGACTTCCGCGCTCTGTACGCCCGGCGCAACGACGCCGAGAGCGTGAACCGCGCCTTCGACGACACCCTCTGGCTTCGCCGGGCCCGCTCGGTCGGCCAGGCCCGGCAGCGGCTCAACCTGCTGACCTACGCCCTCGCCGTGAACGCGCTCGCGCTGCACCGCCACCGGCGCACCAGCAGCGACCCGCCGCTCCCGCTCGCAGCCTGAACACCCGAACCCCGGCTCGACCGGGGTTTCGCCGCGCCCAGCCTCCCGATTCCGGGCCCTCAAGGCGCCAGGCGGAGCCAGATCGGCAGCCGGAGCCCCCGCGACCACGGCCTACGATCGTCCGACCGTCGCCGGCGGCTCGAACACGGGGGTTTTCTCCCGCGTTCTCTTCCGGCCCCGGGCCACTGAGGACGGCGCGATATTGCGTTCGTGCAGGTCAGGCCCTGTGGACAAGACGCCATTGAAACGCGACCTGCTAGTTCCTGGAACGCGAACTGGCGAATGCAGAAACGGCCACACCCGAATCAGCCCGCCATGCGCGCTGGTGCCCCGCACGAGGCGGGGCACCAGATCAAGCTTCGGCAGTTCCGGCGAGGGTTGCGCACCTGAGCCAGCCATCGCTCGATCAGCGTTGGGCTAGGCCGTCAGCTCACCGGCATGGGGGGCGGCGCCAGTAATGACGCACACGAACCCAGGGGCCGGTGAGGCGACGAATACGCCGGACATGAGTCCGGACGTACACCGTCTTTTCCACGGGCTACCTCTCGGTAGTGGACCGAGATCAGTCTGCGCTACCCCCACGATCCAACTCAGAGCTATGCTTGAGTTGTCACTGGAGCCACGGGAGCCCTCGGGCTGACCTTGGTATTCGGACCACGACCCTCCGCTGAGCGGGGGGTCGTGGCATTTGGGACTTTGGCTTGGAGCGGCTGCCACTACGCCGACTCCTCCGAGGCTTCGACCTCTGATGTCGGACTCGGAAACTGGTACACACCACGCTTCACGCTGGTGACTTGACCTTCCTGACGCAGATTCGCCAAAGCAACCGTGACTGCATTGGGGGTACCGGTGAAGCCCATCTTGCGGAGCGCCTCGACAATCGCCTTGACGGTCATGGTCTCTCCTGGGCGGGAAGCGACCAAGCGTGTAACAGCAGCCTTGCCGGTCATCTGGGCCATCTCGCCCTCTGGGATCGAGCTCGTGCCCAGCCCCTGCGGCGCCGCGACTGCATACGTACGCACCTGATCTACGAACTCGGTGAGGTCACGCAAACGAGTCTGGGCCTGCGCGAAACGAGTCTGGGCCTCATCCACCTGTGCCTGTGCAGCGTCGACCTCACGACGGACACGTTCCAGGTCCTCGTTGAGCTTCTCCATGTCGATGCGTACGTCGGCCATGAGAACCATCCTACCACAGGGAAAGGATGACGGTGTCACTCCTGTGCCGTCGGCACAGGAGTGCCGCTGAGTTGCTGTGCAGACCTGGACCCCACTTCAGGGTGGGGACCGTGGGACGTCAGCCGAACAGTCGCCCGGCCGCTGGCTGCGAGACGGTGCCCCTGTAGGGCTTCCGCGGGTACTCCAGCGGGATTTCAAGTGCGCCCGATCGCTGGAGGTCGCCAAGCGCCAACTTTGGCCCGTCACAGATCGTCTCGAGCACTTCGGCCTGCTGTGGCTCCAGATCGACCAACAGGCCGAGCACATGAAGGAGATCCAGCAGGTCAGCGGTGTACTCGGGGAGCCAGCGATCTGGCCGAATCTTCTCGAGGTCCGATGGAGGACGGCGGTCTCCGATGATGGGACGTTCACGATTCGATCGCCGGTAGCTGAACCACTGGTTCAGGATTCCCATCCCGGACGTGTTGTAGGCCCACATCGCAGGGGTGACATTGGTGATGTAGCCCGACCCGACCAGCAGCCGGCGTGCGTCCACGTCGTACTCGAGAGTGTCGGCCATCTCCCCGGGTCGCGTTGATATGGACCCATCACCCGGCACCCGCGGTGCCCGGTCCTCTGGCAGACGGGGCCGGTCCGCCGGCCGGCCGGCCCCCGGATCCACAAACCGCTGGCCGTATGTCTGAAGCCACACGACTCGGCGACCTAGTTCTGCCGCTTTCGCGAACACCTCCGGCTCAGTCGTCAGCGGCACCCGCAAGCCCGGCGTCGAGAGATCCTCCCGGAACCGAGTGACGAATCCTGGATGTGACACCACTCCCACCACGTAGGCGAACAGGTCCTCTGGAGCGACAGGGAGCTCAAGCGACGAGGTCAACGCATCCAGGATGCCCGGCCGAAGATTGGAGGTAGTCGCGGCGTGATCGAGCCAGAGGGGAAAGACGCGGCCACCTCGTCCGTTGTAGTGATCTATATCCGGGATGAGGGCCGTGGTGGTCGCCGCTGGACCAGACTTCGGCGCCGTTTGATGGAGCGCCGTGAGATGCACCTGTGCTGGGGACATCGCTGCCCACAGGGAAGGGTTTGGCTGGTTGAGTAGTCGGCTATCAGGGATGATCCACTGGCGATCGAAGGATCGGAATCCATACCTGACAGGCACTGCGACCGGACCCGTGTCCTCAGCAACGGGCGATCGCCGATCCTCGTTGCCGGGAAGGTTCTCGGCAACGCCACGGTTCACGTGGCGATCCCCCGGCTTACCCTTTCTGAGATGAGGGTGGAATAGACGCTCCTTGACCTCCGGAGGGGCGGCGGCGAGTGCCTCCCAACGGTCGGCCAGGGTCTGCGCGTCAGGGGTCATGACCCAGGTCCGACCGGGCATGGCGCCCGAGCCGTCGTAGACAAAGAGATCCGCGAGGCTCGGGAACTCTGACCAAGCTCCGGTCGATGCCGGCAGGAACGGCTCCCTCCAGCCCGTAGGACAATCGCTCCACCCGTCGTCGTCAATGCCGATCCCAACCAATGCCTGGAACTTGGTGTCTCGGTGCCCAAGAGGAAGCGAGCGAAAGCGAACCCGCGCTGGCTCGTCCTGACGGTCAGAGGCGGCTCTCGATGCCATAACGATGCAGACAGGCTGCTGGACGCCCTGGAAGATCCTGGTACTGACCTCAGGCTGATGACCGTCGGGTGAGCAGTCGATGACCCAGATCTCCTCCGCCGTTCGGCGCAGGTAGTCACGCATCTTCTGGAAGCCAGGCCCGTTCAGGAACCCGGCAACCGTGATGTAGCAGACGATTCCCGTGTCAGCATCTGGCTGGTGGTCGAAGACCTTCCAAGTCGCCCAGCGCCAGAAGTAGACGTAAAGGTTCCGGAGGTGCTTGCTGTGTGCCCCCACGCCCCACTCGGCTGGAGGAAACCAGTCAGCGAGCGGGGCCGGGGTGTAGTTGTCGCCAGGGTTGCCCGTCTCGATCCATCCGCCGCGCCCCTTGGCCTTCTCCTTGTAGGGCGGGTTGCCCACCACGACCAGCACAGGCTGGTCCTTCTTGATGTCGTTGGCCTTTCGCCTCGACTCGGCGATTGGCTCATAGATCATCCCGAGGGATTCCTCCTCGACGTACGGATTCGCGAGGGTGTCCGTCACGTAGATCCGCGGTTCGTGTCCGAGCGAGACCTCGAAGTCTGCGAGCTCCGCAAGTAGTCGCAGCTGAGCCACGGCGAATGGGCCGAGCTGGAGCTCAAAGCCGATGAGTCGCTGCAAGGCCTCCTCGAGCATTCCCTCGACTGCTCCCCTCCCTTGGTCCGCCTCCACAGTGGCGGCAATCGACCGGAGAGCCCCAAGGAGGAAGGTGCCAGTCCCAACCGCCGGATCGACCAGCGTCACATCTGATGATGCAAGCCCTCCCGATCTGCCGAACCTCGTTCGAAGCGCTGCTTCGACGAAGCCGATCATGGCCGTCACCACCTCGGGAGGGGTGTAGTACGAGCCAGTCTTCTTTCGGAGGTCGGCGTCGTAGACCGACAAGAACTCCTCGTAGAAGTAGAGCCAGGCGTCGGGGTTTCCCTTCGAGATCTTTGGCCAGTCAACGACCTCTAGGACTCGAGAAAGGGTCCCGATTGAGGTCTTGAGAGTGTCATGTCCTTCCGTGTTGAGGGTCAAGACGAACAATGCGCCGCCAATGAGCGAATGCTCGGTCCCGATCTGCTTGGCGGCGCGGCTAACCCCGTGCGCAACCGAGATTCCACGCGCCCTTGCGACGAGCAGGCCAAACGTGACCGCCTGTGCGTACCCATCTGCGAAGGTCTTCTCGTCTGCCTCCGGGAACAGCAGTTTCCGCCACTCTTCGGCCAGGTTGGTGAGCGCTGGGTTGCCAAGTGCTACTTGCTCGGCGACCTCGTCGCGCATCAGCCGGCACACCCTGGCAGTCAGGTCAGCCAATTGCTTCGGGGTCCGCGGCGGGATGGGTTCCCATCCAAGGAAGCTCTTGAACAGGTCCGCGATACCGGGCGCTTCCTCGATTGCGAACCCGTCCGTGGCGACATCGCCGCCGAGCGTCACGATCCGCCCGGACAACTCCCCATCACGCCACAGCGAGAACTCGTTGCCGTCGGTGTAGAGAAGGTTGGGCAGCGCCTTCAACTTCGCCCACTGCTCTTTGTCGTGGCGGTCCTTGAACTTTCTTGGGTCCGCCCCCTTACCTGGAGCCTTGACCTCCACGTGACCGACGAGCACCCCATCGACCTGGACTGCGTAGTCAGGACGCGTCTTCAGGTCGGCGATCGAGCTCTCACCGACCGCCACGACCTTCTGTCGACCGACGCCGGAGATCTCAGCCAAGTCGCCGATCAGCACCTCGAACGGCGCGCGTATCTGGTCCTCGGGCTCACCCTGGGCGCCAATTGCGGAGAGCTTCCTGGTCACTTCGCCCGCAAAGCGCGAGATGGATTCGGTAATGGAGAGCCCTCCGGCCATGACATCCCCCTCCTGGCGTGACCCGTGACGCTACTCATCGCAGGGCACCGCCACGGTGAGGCATCCAGGCCGCCCGCCAGGGGGACCTAGGAACCTCGACTTCGAGCGGCGGCCCACGCCTCCATCTCAGAGCGCAGCCAGAGAACGCAGGTCCCACGGTGCACGATCGGTTCGGGGAAGTCCGAGTACCGAGACCGGTAGACGCTGACCGCATTGCGGCTGCTCAGTCCTAGCAAGCCAGCAACCTCACCGGCATCTACCAGGTCGTCGGCATCGATCATCCGGGGCACCTTGCCCAGCCTAGTTGACGATGTCCAACAGGGCAGGTATGTTGAACTTCGTCAACATTAGAATCCAACAAGTGGCCCCGGCGGTGCTGGAACACCCCGGGGCCCGGCCAGCACCCCATGGAGGTACTGACAATGCAGAACGCTACGCGCGCTGACGACCCGGGACATGCCCGTCGACAGCGGCTGGGGGCCGCGATTCGGTCGGCCAGGCGACCTCGATCCCAGGTCGAACTCGCAGCGACACTGGGACGACCGCAGGCTTCGATCTCTCAGTGGGAGAGCGGTCAGGTGGACCTGTCGGCAGAGCGGATCTTTCGGCTAGAGAACGCTCTCGGCGTTCCCCACGGTCATTTACTTCTTGAGGCTGGCTACCTGGACCTCGCAGGGCTGCACGGGTTCCGCATCCCGGAAGCCGAGATCAGCAGCCCGTTGGCCGCCGGGCCAAGGGGCTTCCCCGAGAACGTCCGTCGTTGGATGGAGACGTTCGGTCCCCTACTTGAGGCGATCATCGTGTTGCGCGAGAGCGGTGCTGAACCATCGGCGCTGACCGCACTCCTCGAGACCCGGCCAGTCCGCAACCTGCGGTTGTCCTGGGAGTTCCTGGCCAGCCTCCCGGTCGCACCGGAGGAGCAGCCGGACCGGGAACTGGCCGCAGTGCTCGGTGCGGGTGCAGTGGTGCGGTGCCGATATGCGCTGTGGGGTGAGCGCATCGTCCAGCTCGTTCCGGCCAACGCCTAAGCGGCGATGGGTCACCCGCTGGGAGCGGCGAGATCAGGACTCGCCGCTCTCCTGGCGCTTCATCTTTGCCTTGCGGCTCGACGGGGCCATGACATGTCGGCGTCTCGCCTCCCGTACCCAGCGATGCACCGTGGAGACAGGCACGCCGTTCGCCTCCGCAAGCGTGCCTGCTGGATCGCGGTTCTCGTTGGCCAGCGCAGCCGACCATGCCGACGCCACGTCGATGTAGAACTCGATCGGCTTTGGGTTGGCCTCGATGCCGCGGAGGGCGTAGTTCAGTGCTGGCGGCGGCGCCGCGTGCAGGTCATAGGCCCCCCACCGATCTGCAATGCCAGTAGGCGAGAAGTCCCAGCCCTCAACGCCGAGGAATCGGGCTGCACGAATCGCATCGGCGAGCTGTCGGTCGTTGAGGATGTCCTCGAGGCGTCCGAGGGGAACATTGCGCAGGTCGCCGGCCCGCACGGTTCCGGGTGCCTCGCCCTTGTCCTGCTCGGCGAGGACGGCGATTCCGGTGACGGCGACGCGCTCTTCCGAGAAGTCGAGGCGGACCCGCACGTCGAGGCCTTCAGGCAAGTGCCACAGCACCCAGGGGTTCTCCCGGCTCACGGCCAGGAACTCATCAGAGTTCTGGCTCAACCAGAACCTCGAGAGCGGGTTGCCGTCCTCGTCGAGGAACGAGCGCTCGCGGTCTTCCGCTGCTTCATCCGACATGTGGCGAGCGTAACAGGGTTGCGATCACTGCTGGCTCATACTAGCATACGAGTCAGCAGCGATCGACAACCCCGAGACCCGCCCGATGCAACCAGCCCTCCAAACAACGGAGTCCCGACACCTGTCGCTGGTGCGCTCGGACACGCCGCAGCTGCCATTCACTGGAACCCAGCTGGTACAGAACGGCCGGAGATGCGGGTCCGAGGACGTGTCGCTGCGGATACTCGGGGACACGTTGCGGCGAGGTTGGGGGGTCGGTCGGACCGACGCTGCCCTTCTCTTGGAGGGTCGGGCCGTGCTTGAAGCCGCTGCCCAGATACAGGAGCCCAGCTTGTCCGAGGCGATGGCGCTCGTTGCCTCGCACCTGGGCCGGTTCCACGATCTGAACGAACAAAGCATCGCCCGAAACCTGCGAGAGATTGCGGAGTTCTGCACCTACACGGAGCTCAGCGGGATCGAGCTGCTCCGCGACGTGGAGCCATCGCACTGCGTCGCCTACATGGACTCGCCGGTCAGGAAGCGACCTGACGGCTGGGGCGATCCGGAGGTCGCCACGCGCTACCTGCGTCGAACTGCTCTGAGGCTCCTGTTCCGAACCTGTCGCCACCTCACCCTCATCGACGGCGACCCCACCATCGACATCATCCTGCCCCCACGCTCGAGCCGTAGGACTCGCCCCCTTGATGACGACGAGGAGGCCACGGGGAGGCTCTGGTCCCAGCCAACGCTCGAGGACACCCGCCACCCCCTCGGGTGGGCACTGGCCCGATCAACGATGACCGGCTCGGAGATGGCGGTGGCTTGCGTTGAAGACCTCGATCTCTCCGGGCAACGAATCTGGGTTCACGGCAACGAGAAGTGGCGGGAACCCCGCTGGGCGGCGTTGGGCGAGTGGGAGCTCCGATGTGTTGAGGCCCGCCTGAGCGTCATCGGAACTAACGAATCCACCCCTCTCCTCACCGAGGCCAAGAAGCGAAGCGGACGCCAGGCGTCATCTTGCGAAGTGATCCGAACGGTGATGCGAGCAGCCGGCCTGCGCGTCGACCCCGGCGTGAAGCCCGCATCGCTGCCCGCCTGGGCAGGAGCGAAGGTCTTCGAGCGCACCGGGAGAATCGACGAGGCCGCCCACGCCATGGGCGTCCGCAGTCTCGATCGTGCGGCCGGCATCATCAGGTGTGACTGGTGAGCGACAGCGAGTCTCTGCGGGTCAAACGCGAGCCGCGGCCCACCGGGCGGGAGCTACCCGAACTCGATGACAACCGGCTCGCCATGCGGCTCGTCCGGTCGAGCACGCTCCACGCGATGGCAGAGGCGCTTCCGCACCTCGACGCCCCACATTCTCAGGGACAGACCCTCAGGACCCGCGGCCCCGGACGCAAGCCTGAATTTCCCCACGCTGCCTACCTGATCGCTCTGTCGCTCAAGAGCTACCGGAAGTCGAGTGGCCGGCGGATCGAGGCGTTCCTCCAGAACCCCCACGAGTGGGGCTGCATCCGCGACGTGCTCGTGGGCCGCCACCCGCAGTATCCACGACTGGCACCCGGTGAACCAGGGCCGAGTCGCACCCAGTTCCAGAACTGGCAGAGAATGAGTGTCGACGACCCGACCGTGCTCCCGACCCTCCTCGCCGAGTTCCGGCTCCGCGCCTGTGCCCAGGCACGGGCGATGGGCATGTTCGACGCGACCCGTACGGACGTCACCAAGCCCAACATCGCCAACATGCTCATCGCCGACGGCACCTGGGGAAGGGCGCGTTACAGCGCAGCCCCCGGAGACCTTCAACTGAACAGGGCTACCGGCGAGATGGAACAGATCCGCCACGACCCTCAAGCTCGCAACCAGGTCCACAAGGCCGACGACGACATCGAGCAGGCCGAAACCGTCGGCCACCAGATCGGCATCTTCCACGCGACCACAGGCGTTCCAGGCGAGAACGTCATCCTTGACCTGTTCTACGTACTCGGCGGCAAGGGCTACAGCGAGGCGATCGAGGCCATGGAGCACCTTCCCGGCCTGCTCGCCCTGCTCCCGGGCACGGAGGGCTTGCTGTACGACAAGGCCATGCATGGCGCCGAGATCGACAAGGCGTACGACCTTGGCATCCAGCTCCACGCGAAGGTCGCCAAAGCCCCCGGGGGCAAGCTCAAGGAACGCCAACTCGAGAACGTCAAGGTCCGCAATCGCGGCGCCGAGGTTGGGACCTTGCCGCTGTTCGGCGTGGGTGGAGCCGGCCACGTTCGAGTGCCAACTGGCAAGGGGTACCAGTACGTCCGTCTCATACCTTTGAAGAGGACCAAGAACCCGAACAAGGGTGCCAAGGGAAGACCGTGGCGTTGGTACCAGACCTACCGCGTCCCCGACGACCCGCTCATCCCCGCCAAGTTCAGGGGCGGAACGATCAGGACCCGACTCGACACCACCGCCAGCGACCGGGCGCACGGCATCAACAGGGCCGAGAACCTCAGACCGGTTGCCGAGGACGACGACTACTGGGAAGTCGTCGGCGGACCACGGTCACGAGCCGAGTCGATGTTCTCGAAGCTCAAGCACCAATGGCCGAACAAGCGGCTCGCCGCCGTCGGAACCGAGCGTGTCATGCTCCAGATCCTGGGCTTCGCCATCGCCCAGAACGAGATGGCCCGCCACTGCTACGAGGCACGCACCGGTCTCGACATCACGGGTTCCCTCTCAGGCAGCGAGTCCGCCGCTGCCTGACATCTCCGGCGCGGGCTCAGTTGATGGAATCCTTGAGCTCGGGGCACAGATGACGGACGGCGAGGCCCGCAATCGCCATAAAACCAGCGGGGTCACCGAAGTCCGGGCTCCGCGCGGCGTCGGCGAGTTCCGCCTTCGTCAGTCCGGCCCGGAACGCATCGCACGTCGACTCGCCCATACCGACCACCTGATCGTCGTCGAGGTCAGTCACATCAACCTGGCGCCTGACATCAGTAACGAAGCGCTCCTCATTGCTCGGCCCCCGAGAGCAAGCGGCCATCAGAGCAAGAGGGACGAGAATGGCCACCAGACGCCGCATGATTGCTATATCTACGCTGTCGATTCATAGGGTGCAACCGCTCAGGCTGCCCGCATGTCGGACGCTCTGCTGCTTGCCTTCGGCGACCGCGTCCGCGTCGCCCGCAAGAGCGCAGGCCTTTCGCAGGAGCGACTCGGCGAGGTGAGCGGCCTTCATCGGACCTACATCGGTCACGTGGAACGCGGCGAGGTGAACCCGACACTCGTCAGCATCGTGCGGATAGCGACGGCGCTCACCGCAGATCCCGGCGAGTTGACGGCGGGGCTCGAGGTCGATCTGGACCAGGCCCGGTCCCGACCCCGCACCCCCTGAGCCATCCTCGGGCGTCGACCAGGGTGGTGGGACTTGGCGCCCCCAGGGCCCTTCGCATCGCAGCCGGACTACCTTCCTCTGACCGAGGATGATTCCGCGCCAAATTTCGCGCCAGAAATCGCGCCGTCCTCCCGGGCCACTAGCTCAATTGGCAGAGCATCGGACTTTTAATCCGCTGGTTCCGGGTTCGATCCCCGGGTGGCCCACCAACTGGTTCCGTCGGAATCGGGCGGTGGCGTCCGTACGGTGGATGGCATGTCGAAGACGCTTCCTCCCTCGCACGCCTACCTGCTCGACCAGCCGCTGATCGCCCACCTCGGGACGGTGCGGCCCGACGGCGCACCGCAGGTGAGCGAGATGTGGTTCGCGTGGAACGGCGAGGTCGCCCGGTTCACGCACACCACCGAGCGCCAGAAGTTCAAGAACTTCGCCCACGAGCCGCGAGTGTCGTTCTCCGTCGCCGACCCCGACGACCCGTACACGTTCCTCGAGGTGCGGGGCACGGTGGAGTCCATCGACCCTGACCCGAACGCCGACTTCTACGTGAGCCTCCAGGAGGCGTACGGCCTGAGGATCGGGCGGGGCGATGCCGACGTCCGCGTCGTGATCACCGTTCGGCCCACCAGCTACGTCGCCGTGTCCGGCGGACAGACCGAAGCCGAACAGGCCGCGACCAAGGGCTGACGGCAGGCCACCTCCGAGGACGGAAGCGACTCAGCCCGGAACGGCTGCTGCACGGACGACGGCACGGCACGTGGCGAGGTCGGGACCCTGCATGACCTGATCGCCGAACCTGCACGGTTCCTGACACCTTCGTCAAGCCACGGTCGTGCGGCACGGTACGGTGACCACCTTCGGTGCCGACGAGGCCCGAACGCGGGACCTTCGGGAGGGGGATTCATGCACCAGGCCTCAGTGACGCTCGGCGTCGAGTCCCTCGCGCCGACGGCTCCGTCGCATCGATCGACTTCGAGGAGAACCATGTCCCGCATCGCCAAGGCGGCCCCGCTCGTCGTGCTCGCCCTCCTGTTCGCCGGCTGCTCGAGCGACAGCACCGACGGTGCCTCCGAGGTGGAGACCGAAGCAGCCGAGACGACCGAGGTCGACACCGGGACGGAACCGGAGACCGAGACGGAGACCGAGGTCGAGGAGGTCGAAGGAGGTCACCACGAGAGCGGCCACTGGTCCTACAGCGGCAAGACCGGGCCGAAGCACTGGAGCACCTTGGAGGGCGGTGAGGCGTGCGCCGGCAAGGAGCAGTCGCCCATCGCACTGACCAAAGCCGACGAGACGGACCTGCCGGCGATCGAGTTCGAATACGCCGACGACCTCCCGCTCGCCCTGTTCAACAACGGCCACACCGTGCAAGCCGCAGCCACGACCGGCGGCGAGATCACGATCCCGTCGGGCACGTACCCCGTGGACCAGTTCCACTTCCACGCCCGCAGCGAGCACACGGTCGACGGCGACCACGCCCCGCTGGAACTGCACATCGTGCACAAGATCCCGGCCGCGGACGGCCAACCGGACAAGTACGCGGTCGTCGGCCTGATGTTCGAGGTGGGCGAGGAGAACACCGCGCTGGCGCCGTTCTTCGAGCACATCCCGGCAACGGTGACCAAGGAGCCCGCGTCCGTGGACGGGGAGACGATCGATCTCGCGGCCGTGCTGCCCGAGGACCAGACCTACTACGCGTACGAGGGTTCGTTCACGACGCCGCCGTGCACCCAGGGCGTCCAGTGGCACGTGCTCACCGAGCCGATCTCGATCTCCCAGACCCAGCTCGATGCCTTCACCGAGCAGATCGAGGACAACGCCCGACCGGTGCAGCCCCTCGGCGACCGCTCGCTCGAGCGGGACACGGTCAGCGGCTGATCGCCCGCCGCGGATGCGGGGATCGATCATCGCTGCCCGCAGGCGAACTAGTGTTCGGTACCGCCCTTCAGGAGGACCCAGCACATGAGCAACGCCACCCAGACCCGTGACTTCCGCATCCGCCTCAAGTCCGCCCGCCAGGGCGCCGGCTTCACCCCGGGCGATCTCGCCGACGAGCTCGCGGCCTGCGGCAAGGACATCACCGTCGATGACATCGTCAGCTGGGAGAACGGCAAGAGCGCTCCCAAGGCGTGGGACGAGCCGACCGTCGTCGCCGCCGAGATCCTCCTCAACGCCGACGGCCAGTTCACCGAAGCCCTCGGCTGGTAGCTCGGGCTACGGTCCCGGGCGCACGAACACCGCGACCAGAGGGACCCGCCATGCCGCTCGAAGGTGAGTACGAACCCAGCACGTGGGACATCGCCCGGAACCAGGTCGAGCTGTTCGAGTCGACCAACGGCGCCGAGGGCACGGTGCTCAACGGCGCCCCCTGCATCATCCTCACCAACGTGGGGGCCAAGACGGGCAAGCTCCGCAAGAACCCGCTGATCCGCGTCACCGACGGGACCAACTACGCGGTGCTCGGGTCGATGGGCGGTGCGCCGACATCTCCCAACTGGGTCACCAACCTCCGCACCAACCCGCTCGTGGAGCTCCAGGACGGCCCGGTGAAGAAGGACTACCTCGCCCGCGAGGTCGAGGGCGAGGAGCGCACCGAGTGGTGGGCCCGCGCCACGGAGGCCTGGCCGTCCTACGACGACTACCAGGCCAAGACGGATCGGGTCATCCCGGTGTTCGTCTTGACCCCCGTCGACTGAGGACCTTCGCCCCTACCGCCCGACTCGACACATCCGTAGGCTCGAAGGTGATCGGGAACGAGGAGGAGCCATGACACGGGTCGACCGGCGCACGGGAATCGAGGTCATCGACGAGCGCGAGTGCCTCGAACTGCTCGATGGCGAGCTGGTCGGGCGCCTCGGCGTCCTCGATGGCGGCAGCCCGCTCATCTTGCCGATCAACTACGCCATGGACGGCAAGCACGTGGTCTTCCGGACCGCGTCCGGCGCCAAGGTCGACGCCAGGAACCGGCCGGCGTGCTTCGAGATCGACGGCCACGACGATGGCCACCGCATCGGTTGGAGCGTCGTGGTCCGCGGTCGCCTCGAAGAGGTCACCACGTACCACGCCGACCTGTTCGACCGCCTGTCCCACCTGCCGCAACCGTGGGCGCAGGGCGACAAGCCCCACGTCATGCGCTTGGTCCCCCACTCGATCCACGGCCGGCGCGTGACCGGCAACGAGGCCCCGCCCTCCCGCTGATCGCACGGGTCGCTCGGGCCGGAGCGGTCAGCCCACCCGGTAGACGAGCCCGGTCTCGCCGTTCATGATCGTCAGGGTGTCGCCCTCGATGGTGTAGGTGACCTCCCCGTCGAGGACGGTCGTGACCTGGCCCTCCAGCTCGCTGCCGGCGCCCTCGCAGAACATCCTCGTCATGGCGATGGGGTCGAACGTGAGGGTGTCGTCGGCGATCGCCACGGTGGTCGAACCGGTGTTGCAGCCGGTGAAGAGCTGGGCGCTCCCGTCCTCGCCGATCGTGAGGGTGGGCGGCTCGGCGCCGTCGGGCAGCGACGAGACGGCGTCGTCGGCGATGAGGCCGTCGAGCGTCCACGCCGTTCCGGTCAGCGTGGCGTCGCCGACGGCCTCGAGCGTGATGACCACGTCGTCGGAGGTGAGGGTCAGCGTGGTGCCGTCGAGCTCCGCCTCAACGCCGGCGGTGAACAGCTCGGTGAGCCACGCGTCCTGGGCCATGAGGTCGTCGGAGCAGGCCATCATCGTGGCGCGGGGTTCGCCGGTCCACGCCAGGGTCCCATCGGCGAACGTGTACGACGAACCGAGGGTGTTGCAGCCGGCGTTGACCGACAGCTGCCCGCCGTCGAACGTCAACGTGAGCTCGGAGCCGGCCACCGGCTCGTACGCCGTGACGTCGGTGGCGGTGAACTGGGTGCCGTCGAGCTGGTCGACGGCTGACCCGGGCGCCTCCGTGGTGGTGTCGTCGGATCCCGGCGTCTTGGCGGTGGTCGTGTCGTCGCCGGAGTCGCTGCTCCCGCACGCGGCCAGCGCCAAAGTCGCGAGGACGATCGCCGCCAGTGCGAACCCACCCCGCACCCGCTCGTGCCGTCGGGCCTGCCTGCTCGTGTCCTGCCTCATCCGGGCGACCCTAGGCCCCTCGCGCGGTAGACATCGGGCGTGTACGAATCGCTCCCGTTCGACGAATCCCAGGCCAAGGTCTCGACCGGCGACCTCCCGGCGCTGCTGGAGGTGGAGCAGTTCCTCCACGAGGCCTACGGGTACTACCGCTTCGACGACGACGGCGCCGTGGCCGACTACATCCCGGCGCTGGCCGAGGTCGACCCGGCGCTGTTCGGCGCGTGCATCGTCGGCGCGGCCGGCCTCTGGTCCGAGGTCGGCGACGCCCTCCACGAGTTCTCCATCCAGAGCGTGTCGAAGGCGTTCGTGTTCGCCCTCGTGTGCGACGCCATCGGCCACCTCGAGGTGGTCGAGCGGATCGGCGTCAACGGCACCGGCCTGCCGTTCAACTCGGTGATGGCCATCGAGCTCAACGACGACCGCACGATGAACCCGATGGTCAACGCCGGCGCCATGGCCACCACGAGCCTGGTGCCGGGGGCGACGAAGGAGGACAAGTGGGAGTTCGTGCGGGCTGGGCTGTCCCGCTTCGCCGGCCGAGAGCTCCAGATCGACGACGACGTCTACGCGTCGGAGACGGCCACCAACCTCCGCAACCAGGGCATCGCCCACCTGCTCGACGGCTACGGCCGGATGTACTTCGACCCCGACGATGCCACCGACGTGTACACCCGCCAGTGCTCGCTGCTCGTCTCGGCCCACGACCTCGCGGTGATGGGCGCCACCCTCGCCGACGGCGGCATCAACCCCATCACGGGCGAGCGGGCCATCGAGGCCCCCACCTGCAAGCGGGTGCTGGCCGTCCTCGCCACGGCCGGGCTCTACGAGCGCTCGGGCGACTGGCTCTACGAGATCGGCATTCCGGGCAAGAGCGGGGTGAGCGGCGGGATCGTGGCCGTCGCCCCGGGCAAGGGCGCCATCGGGGTCTTCTCCCCGAAGCTCGACGAAGCCGGCAACAGCGTGCGGGGCCAGCGGCTGGTGAAGAACCTGTCGCAGCGCCTCGGCCTGAACCTGTTCGCCTCGGCCCCCGTCGGCTTCACCGGCAACCCCACCGCCGGACCGACCGGCAGCGACTGACCGCGACCGTCCGTTGGGCTTGGGTCAGATCGGGTCGCGGCTGATGGGGCCGGTCATACAGTGGCCGCCGCCGCGGCCGCGGCCGAGCTCCGCGCCGACGATGGTGACGACCTCGACGCCGGCCTTGCGCAGCAGCGAGTTGGTGTGCGTGTTGCGGTCGTAGGCCACGACGACGCCCGGCTCGATGGCGACGAGGTTGTTGCCGCTGTCCCACTGCTGGCGCTCGCTGTCGT